>NZ_JAVIJB010000069.1:0-22401 GCF_033977165.1 Mesorhizobium captivum | reverse complement strand
AGACATGCGTAAAATCAAAAACCTAAAGCGCACGGAGCGAATCTGAAAGATCGCGACGCGCTTTAGGCGACCTTCTCGGTGCGAGCAAAGCTTGGACGGGCGGCGATGCGCGCATACCATTCCTGGATATCCGCAAATCGCCCCAGCATATCGCGCCCTTCGGCGACCTTGATGAAATACCCGATGATCGGCGCTGCGTGCAGGTCGGCCAGCGTGATCCCATCGCCGAGCAGCCAGGAGCCTTTCGCCTTCAGCGACGTCAGCACCTTGAGCACCGTTTCAGCTTGTCGCAACCCGCCGGCGATCAGCCCCTCGTCGGCTGGGGCCTTCTCTAGCCGCTCCACGGCAACGTCCCAGACCATGGCGCGGTAGCCATAGGCATCGAGCATGCCCGCGATCTGGCTCATCCTCGCACGACCGCGCGGATCGGCCGGCTGCAGTTCCGGCCCTTCGAAGGCCTCGTCGATGTAGCGTGCGATCGCGCTGGTCTCGAACAGGCGAAAACCGTCATGCTCGAAGGCCGGGATGCGGCCGAACGGGTGGTGCTCGAGATACCAGGCAGGAACGTCCTCGGCGGCGAAGATGTCGAGAGGCACGAGCTCGTAGCCGATGCCCTTTTCCTCCAGCGTCATCCGCGCGATGCGGACATAGACGCTGTAATCGGCGCCGTAGAGGATCGGCTTGGCCATTTGCTACTCCTCTTTGTCTTGGCTGTCCCGGATCCAGACGCGCAGCGGGCCGGCGGCTTGAAAGCCGCAGGCCGATGCTTCGTCCAGCCCGTCGCCGCGGTCATACCCGACCAGCGCGCGACTTCCAGCAAACGCATTGGCTGCCGCTCGCAATGCATTCCGATATGTCGGACTGCCATCTGCGGCAAAGACATTTGACACCCCAGTCACCAGCTCGGATCTATTGGCTATGCAGCCGGCGGTGAAGCCGTCAGCCGTCCGTTGGCCAAGGATGGCGATGGCGGGGTCGGCCAAGACCGCTGCCGGAAAGACACGACCGTTGGAGGGGCTTGCGCGATCCGGCCAGGCGAATTCCCACATCTCCAAGCTAGCAGCGTCCTCAACACGTTCCCAGCCGGAAGGCGTCGTCGTCGGATGACTTAGGTCCATCCAGATCCAGCTTGCTTCGAAGAGCTGACTGAACCCGAGCGGTTGGAGATCAAGACGGCAGAACCCATCCTTGACCGAAAAGCTGGTAGCAAGGACGGATGTCAGTCCGGCTATTTCCGCAAGTTGGGCCGCTATGGCATCGGCATCCAGAGTAGCGACATTGGGGTAGTAAGGAGGTGCTTGTCGGTCGCTGGACCAGACGAAGTCGCTCCTGAGATCACTTAGCCCATGCGCCTTGAAAATAGCCTGACAGAGGTCGGCATTATTGCCAGCGCAAAGGCGGACCCTTCCGCTGGCAATTATGCTCGGCACTCCTCACCCCATCGCTTTCTGCAAATTCTCGTCGATCTTGTCGAGGAAGCCGGTGGTCGAGAGCCAAGGCTGATCGGGACCGATCAGCAGCGACAGGTCCTTGGTCATGAAGCCGGCTTCGACGGTCTGGATGCAGACCTTCTCCAGCGTCTCGGCGAAGCGCTTCAGCTCGGCATTGTCGTCGAGCTTGGCGCGGTGGGCGAGACCGCGCGTCCAGGCGAAGATCGAGGCGATCGAGTTGGTGGAGGTTTCCTCGCCCTTCTGGTGCTGGCGATAGTGGCGCGTGACGGTGCCGTGCGCTGCTTCCGCTTCCACCGTCTTGCCGTCCGGCGTCATCAGCACCGAGGTCATCAGCCCGAGCGAACCGAACCCTTGCGCCACCGTGTCCGACTGCACGTCGCCGTCATAGTTCTTGCAGGCCCAGACATAGCCGCCAGACCATTTCAGGCTGGAAGCCACCATGTCGTCGATCAGGCGGTGCTCGTACCAGAGTTTTCTCGCCTTGAACTCGGCCTCGAACTCCTTCTCGTAGACGTCCTGGAAGATGTCCTTGAAGCGGCCGTCATAGGCCTTGAGGATGGTGTTCTTGGTCGAGAGGTAGACCGGGAAGTTGCGCAGCAGGCCATAGTTCAGCGAGGCGCGGGCGAATTCGCGGATCGACTCATCGAGATTGTACATGGCCATGGCGACGCCGGCGCCCGGAGCGTCGTAAACGTCATGCTCGATCACCGTGCCGTCCTCGCCGACGAACTTGATCGTCAGCTTGCCCTTGCCGGGATAGCGGAAGTCGGTGGCGCGGTACTGGTCGCCGAAGGCGTGACGGCCTACGACGATCGGCTTGGTCCAGCCTGGCACCAGGCGCGGCACGTTCTTCATGATGATCGGCTCGCGGAAGATGGTGCCGCCGAGGATGTTGCGGATGGTGCCGTTGGGCGACTTCCACATCTTCTTCAGCTTGAATTCCTCGACGCGCTGCTCGTCGGGGGTGATCGTCGCGCACTTCACGCCGACGCCGTATTTCTTGATGGCGTTGGCCGAGTCGACGGTTACCTGGTCGTTGGTGGCGTCGCGGTTCTCGATGCCGAGGTCGAAATAGTCCAGCTTGATGTCGAGATAGGGGTGGATCAGCTTGTCCTTGATGAACTGCCAGATGATGCGGGTCATCTCGTCGCCGTCGAGTTCGACGACCGGGTTCGCCACCTTGATCTTCGCCATGGAAAGAATGCCTCGTTGCTGGGGGATCTGAACGGCCTTGCCCGCATGGTTTCGGCCGGGGTTGCGGAGCGTATATCAAAGCCTTTTTGAGCGCGCAAACCGCGATCCGTACCACTAAGGACGGGTGCCGCTGTTGTGAATGCTTCATTTTCCGGGCCGGATGTGGCAGGGGACGCCGAAACGCCGCAAACCCTGGTTACGGAGAGCCATGCCAGCCGCAAAAGACCCCGCCAACGCCATCGGACCGGCGATCATCCTCGTCGAGCCGCAGCTCGGCGAGAATATCGGCATGGTCGCGCGCGCCATGGCGAATTTCGGCCTTTCGGAGCTGCGGCTGGTCAATCCGCGCGACGGCTGGCCGAGCGAGAAGGCGCGCGCGGCTGCCAGCCGCGCCGACCATGTCATCGATGCGACAAAGGTGTTCGACGATCTGGCCTCCGCGGTCGCCGACCTCAATTTCGTCTTCGCCACCACGGCGCGGGAGCGCGACGGCTTCAAGCCGGTGCGCGGCCCGGTGGAAGCAGGCAGGGCGCTCCGGGCACGCGGGCAGGCTGGGCTGCGCAGCGGGATTCTCTTCGGCCGCGAGCGCTTCGGCCTCTACAATGACGAGGTCGGCCTCGCCGACGAGATCGTCACCTTCCCGGTCGATCCCAGCTTCTCCTCGCTCAACATCGCGCAAGCGGTGCTTTTGATGTCCTATGAATGGATGAAGTCCGGCCTTGCCGAGGAGACGGCGACCAACTTCGCCGGACCGGAGCTCGTTCCGGCGACCAAGGAACAGCTGCACAGCCTGTTCACCTATCTCGAAGGCGCTCTCGAGGCGCGCGGATATTTCCGCCCGGAAGAAAAGAAGCCGAAGATGGTCGACAATCTGCGCGCCGTGCTGACGCGGGCGGGCTTCGCCGAACCGGAACTCAAAGTGCTGCGCGGCATCATCTCGTCTCTCGACCGATTTTCGCCGGCAATGCCGCGTGGCGACGGTTCGCCGGGCGACGACCCGAGGCGGTTACCGGCTGCGCGGAAGAGAGCGGCGGACAAAGAAAGTTAAATCTGTAAGCTCCGATCCTTCAAAGTAACCGAATATTATGCGGTTTTGATCCATCGTTATTGAAACGGTGGGGTAGCAGATGTTCGCGTCCAATATTGGCCGTCTGCGTTTCTTCTTCTATTCGCTCGGCCTGTTCATGGCGGAGGCGGTGGCGATCGTGCTCTGCATTGCCGTGACGATCGGTTTCGCGGGGCTGATCAATTCGATGCCGGGGCCGTCACGGCAAGGCCTGGCCGGCGCTGCTCTTATCGTGTCTCTGATCTTCGTCGTGCTGCGCGGCAATATCGCCTGGCGCCGCAGCCGCGACGCCAATGGGCCTAAGTGGATCCTTTGGGCCTACATCGTCTTCTCCGCCATCTATGCTTTTCTGGAGGCCGGCACGCTGCTGGTGATCGATTTCGGTAATCCGGAGAGTGCGCCCAGTGGCTTGAACCTGCTCGGTCTTTCCTTGTTCGGTCTTTGGGCCACGATCTTGTGGGCAAAGCCTGTCGCCGGCAGCGACATCGACGTGCTGACATCCGTCTTCGACTTCGACGGTTCCGTGCCGCCAACAGTTGCTGACCGGACGGCCGCAGCCGCATCGGCCCCTCGCAGTGCGGCGCCAGCCGCGCGCCCGTCGCCGGCGCCGCAGCCGTTTGGTCGGCCGCGACCTGCGGGCTTCGGCAAGCGTGGGCTCTGAGCTGACTTGCGCAAAAGCTGCTGGCATTTGCCACTTCAAGACCATGATCGTTCAGGATAGAAGCGCCGTTGGCCAAATCACTGGCCAACTCCTTCCTGTGGTCGGATGACAATGAGCGATCGATCAAGCCAGCGCCCGATCCTGATGTTCGATTCCGGCGTCGGCGGACTGACCGTGCTGCGCGAGGCGCGCGTGCTGATGCCGGACCGCCGCTTCGTCTATGTTGCCGACGACGCGGCGTTCCCCTACGGCGCATGGGAGGAACCAGCGCTCATGGAACACATACTGGCGCTGTTCGGCAAATTGCTCGACCGCTTGCAGCCGGCGATTTCGGTGATCGCCTGCAACACCGCCTCGACGCTGGTGATCGATGCGCTGCGCGAAAAATTTCCCGGCCACCCCTTTGTCGGCACCGTGCCGGCGATCAAGCCGGCCGCCGAGCGCACGCGTTCCGGCCTGGTGTCGGTGCTGGCGACGCCGGGCACAGTGAAGCGCCAGTACACGCGCGACCTGATCAGCAAATGGGCGCAGAAGTGCCATGTCCGGCTGGTCGGCAGCGACAGGCTTGCCGGACTGGCCGAAATCTACATGCGGGAGGGCTTTGTCGACGAGGAGGCCGTGCGCGCCGAGATCGCGCCGTGCTTTATCGAGCGCGACGGCCAGCGCACCGACATCGTCGTGCTCGCCTGCACGCATTATCCGTTTCTCGCCAACCGCATGCGCAAGACGGCACCCTGGCCCGTCGACTGGATCGACCCGGCGGAAGCCATCGCGCGGCGGGCTATGTCGCTGCTCGAACCTGTCGGCGAGCCGTCGGGCGAGGGGGAACCCGACATTGCCGTCTTCACCTCCGGCAAGGTGGATTTCGCCACGAGGCGACTCATTCAGGGCTTTGGCCTGACTGCGCGTTAAAGTGCGTCGCGCTGAAGGGGATTCAGGCGACGCGCTTTACGTCTTTGTATTTACGCATGTCGTTTTCCCAAAACCGCTGCGCACTTTGGGCGACATGCGTCAGCGCTGGAACTGCCGCGATGGCGCTGCGTTTCTCCTTTCAGCAAAAGGAGGAACTGACCATGCCTGCCACATCACAAGCTCAGCAAAAGGCGGCCGGCGCGGCGCTTGCCGCCAAACGCGGCGAGATCAAGAAAAGCGAGCTCAAGGGCGCCTCGCGCGACATGTATGAATCGATGAGCGAGAAGCAACTTGAGGAATTCGCCGAAACCAAACGCAAGGGTCTGCCCGGTAAGAAGTCGTGAATTCCCATTGCGGGCTCCCAGACCGATTGCGGGTCGGGCATCCGGATAGAAAAAGCCCGCGGGACAACCGCGGGCTTCGCCTTGCTTGGTTCAAGCAACCAACTACCGGCGCCACCAGCAGTGCCGCACCTTGTAGCGGACGACGTGGCGGTGGCCGTGCCGCCATACGACTCTTTTCTTCACCACGACGCGGCAGACCTGCTTATGGCCATGCCAGTGCCTTGCCATCGCTGGCTCCGGCGTCATGACTGCCATCGACCCGGCCAACACCGCGGCTCCGGTCAAGGTAAGGAAGAACTTCTTCATGGGAATTCGGACTCCTCTGCTCCAGTCCCGTCATAAAGTGTCAGGGCGAGCTCGCGTCCAAAATGATTGTGCCCCGCCCTGATGCCGTCGGCGACCGCCGGCATCGCATGCAACGCTGAATTGTTATAGGGTTGCCAGTTGCGCCGCCAGTCACAAGCTTGACAGCGGTTAAATCTCTGTTTAACAGGGCCACCAACACCGGGTGGCGACGCCCGGTGGTTTCTTTTGCATGGGCAAGACCTCACCGGGAGCCAAGCTGTCGGCGGTCTTGTTTGAACTGACGTGTCCCGTGGGTTTTCCGTCGCGTTGCGTGGAAAACCCTGTCAGGTCTCGAAAACGGAGGCCAGAGGAGGGCGCGTTTCCTTCGCCTGGAGCCATGGGGTTCCGGGTATATTGTTTTGAAAGGGAATGCGATGAGCAAGCGCGAATCCGCGAAATACAAGATCGACCGCCGCCTTGGCGAAAACATCTGGGGCCGCCCGAAGTCCCCGGTCAACAAGCGTGAATACGGCCCCGGCCAGCACGGCCAGCGCCGTAAGGGCAAGCTTTCCGACTTCGGCCTGCAGCTGCGCGCCAAGCAGAAGCTGAAGGGCCACTATGGCGATGTTTCGGAAAAGCAGTTCCGCAAGGTTTATGAAGAGGCCAACCGCCGCAAGGGCGACACCTCCGAGAACCTGGTCGGCCTGCTCGAGTCGCGTCTCGACGCGATCGTCTATCGCGCCAAGTTCGTGCCGACCATCTTCGCCGCCCGTCAGTTCGTCAACCACGGTCACGTCAACGTCAACGGCAGGCGCACCAACATCGGCTCGTATCGCTGCAAGCCGGGCGACGTCATCGAGGTGCGCGAGAAGTCGAAGCAACTCGTCATCGTGCTGGAATCGGTCGCTCTCGCCGAGCGCGACGTGCCGGACTACATCGAGGCCGACCACAACAAGATGACCGCTACCTTCGCCCGCGTTCCCGGCCTGGCGGATGTTCCGTTCGCCGTGCAGATGGAACCGAACCTGGTCGTCGAATTTTATTCGCGCTGATCCGATATCTATCGGCAAGCGATCGAAGGCCGCCCTCGAGGCGGCCTTTTCTTTGTTGGCCTTGTCCGCTAATCCGGGCGGCAACAAGAACCGTGGGGCATACGCGCCATGAACATGCTGCCAGATACAAAATCACTTGGCGTCAAATCGCTCGAACCGATCACCGACGACGAAGAGGGCGGGTTTCATCCGCTTTTTCGCGACGTGCCGTCCTCGGTCGAGTTCAACAAGCTGCGCAAGCGGCTCTTGCGGCTTACCCGCCAGGCGATCGAAGACTTCGCCATGGTGAAGCCCGGCGAGCGCTGGCTGGTGGCGCTCTCGGGAGGCAAGGATTCCTATGGCCTGCTTGCCCTGCTGCTCGACCTCAAATGGCGCGGCCTGCTGCCGGTCGAGCTGCTCGCCTGCAACCTCGACCAAGGCCAGCCTAATTTTCCAAAACACATCCTGCCGGACTATCTCAGCGCCAACGGTATTGCGCACCGCATAGAGTGCCAGGACACCTATTCGGTGGTCACCGACAAGCTGCCCGAGGGCAGCACCTATTGCTCGCTCTGTTCGCGGCTGAGGCGCGGCCATCTCTACCGCATCGCGCGCGAGGAGGGCTGCGCCGCCCTGGTTCTCGGCCACCACCGCGAGGACATCCTCGAGACCTTCTTCATGAACCTCTTCCATGGCGGTCGTCTCGCCGCCATGCCGCCGAAGCTGATCAATGATGAAGGCGACGTCATGGTGCTGCGCCCGCTCGCCTATTGCACTGAAGCCGATCTCGAGAAATTCGCCGGCGCGATGAAGTTCCCGATTATCCCCTGCGACCTTTGCGGCAGCCAGGAAGGGCTGCAGCGCAACGCCATGAAGGCGATGCTCGACGACATCGAGAAGCGCATGCCCGGCCGCAAGGACACGATGATCCGCGCCATGACCAATGTGCGGCCCTCACACCTGCTTGACCGAAAACTGTTCGACTTCGCCGCGCTCGATGCGCGCTTCATCACAGGGCAAGACATTTCCGATGACATTTGACGACCGTGCGATCGACTGGCTGGCCGACCTTCTCGCCGACGCAGCCAGGGCCGAAATCATGCCGCGCTTCCGCCGGCTGGGCGAGGGCGATGTCCGCCAGAAGACCTCCGCCGCCGATCTGGTGACCGAGGCGGACGTCAATGCCGAAAGGCTGATCACAGCCAGGCTGCGCGAGCGCTATCCCTCGGCGATGATCGTCGGCGAGGAGGCCTGCTCCGACGATCCGGCCTTGCTTGCCGGTCTCGGCGATGCCGAGCTTGCCTTCGTCATCGATCCGGTCGACGGCACCTTCAACTTCGCCTCCGGCGTGCCGCTCTTCGGCGTCATGCTGGGCGTGGTCGTCAACGGCGAGACGGTTGCAGGTATCATCCACGATCCGGTCGGCAAGGACTGGCTGATCGGCGCCAAGGGCGCTGGCAGCCATATCCGCCACGCGCACGGCGCGCTGGAGAAGGTGCAGGTCGCCGAGCCGGTGCCGATCTCGCAGATGACGGGTGCGGTATCGTGGCAGTATCTCAAGGAACCGAAGCGCTCCCGGCTGGCGCGTAACCAGACCAAGGCGCTGTCGCAGTTCGGCTATCGCTGCGCGGCGCATGAATACCGGTTGCTGGCGAGCGGCCACGGCCACTTCATCGTCTACAACAAGCTGATGCCTTGGGACCATCTGGCCGGTG
The DNA here is from genome assembly GCF_033977165.1 of Mesorhizobium captivum. Lineage (NCBI taxonomy): Bacteria > Pseudomonadati > Pseudomonadota > Alphaproteobacteria > Hyphomicrobiales > Phyllobacteriaceae > Mesorhizobium > Mesorhizobium captivum. Next base: position 13,742 of record NZ_JAVIJB010000069.1, on the reverse strand, counting down.
TGCTGATCCATCAGGAAGCGGGTGGCTTTGCCGCGCGGATCGACGGCGATCCTTATCTGCCGTCGCATGTCGATGGCGGATTGCTCGTGGCGCCGGACAAGGATAGCTGGGACGAGCTGCGCCGCGAGCTCTGGGCCGACTGACTCGGCCGCTAGAGCGTTTCACCGTTTCACGGAAACGGCGAACCGCTCTATCTCTTTGTTCTGACGCAATTCCGGACGGAAAACCGCTCACACTTTTCCTGGAATTGCTCTAAAACCTCAGACCGGCGGGTTGTGCGGCTGGAACAGTCGTCCGCGCTCGGCGACCAGGATCATCAGCAGGGCCGCGACCGAGACGCTGCAGAAGCCGGCGGCCAATGGCGTGACCGTGCCGTTATAGGCCTGGCCGATCAGCGTGCCGAGGAGGCCGCCGAGAAAGGTCTGCATGAAGCCGAGGATGGAGGACGCCGTCCCGGCAAGCTCGCCGAGCGGCTCCATCGCCAGCGCGTTGAAGTTCGCGCCGAGGCAGCCGAACGGCACCATCGCGCCGGCGAAGAAGGTTATGAACAGCCAGAGCGGCATCTGTATTTCGAGCGAGACGACGAGCCAGATCAGGCTGATGGCGAGGAAGAGAAGCAGCGCGCTTTGCGACAGGCGGCGCATGCCGATCTTGCCGACGAGCCGCGCGTTGAGGAAGTTCGAGAAAGCAAGCACGCCGGCGACGCCGGCGAAGATCAGCGGGAACAACTCGCCGACATGGAAGACGTCGAGATAGATCTGCTGCGCCGAATTGATGAAGCCGAACATCGCACCGAAGATGAAAGTGCTGGCAAAGGCATAGCAAAGCGCGATGCGGTTGGTCAGCACTATGCGGAAGCCGCCGACAACCGCATTGACCGTCAGTGGCCGGCGGTATTCCGGATGCAGCGTCTCCGGCAAGCGCAGCAGCGACCATGTCGAGACGATCAGCGCGCCGACGGCCATGGTGACGAAGATCCAGTGCCAGGTGGCGAACAGCATGATGAACTGGCCGATGCCGGGGGCGACGACCGGGATCGCCATGAACACCATGAAGATCAGCGACATCACCTCGGCCATGCGGCGTCCCTCGAACGTGTCGCGCACGATCGAGACGGCGATGACGCGCGTCGCCGCGGCGCCGATACCTTGCACGACACGGCAAACGAGCAGGATGGCAAAGGTGGGCGCAACAGCGGCGGCAGCCACCGCCGCGACATAGATGATCAGGCCGGCGACCAGCGGCGCGCGGCGGCCGAAACGATCGGAGACCGGCCCGAAGAAGAGCTGACCGGCGCCGAAACCGAGGATGTAAGCGGTGATGACGTATTGGCGGTGGTTTTCGTTCTCGACGCCGAGCGAGGCTCCGATCTGCTGCAGGGCCGGCAGCATGATATCGATGGCCAGGGAGTTGAGCGCCATCAGCGCCGCGCAGAGCGCAATGAATTCCCAGCGCGGAATGGGCAGAGCCCGTTGCGACGCTTCTATCTGCTTGTCCACGGCAAAATCCGATCATTCAAACGAACATGCGCCGGTGGACCGGCGCATTTATTCGTCTCGTTCCCGAAGTCGGGAACTGCATTGCCGAGGTGGGGGCGGCCCCGGGTGTCTCGTGTCTGGCGGCTAAATTGCCGGCCGGCGCGAACTCAACTCAGGCGGCGCCTTTGACGCTGACGCCCTTTTCGACGAGGAAATCCTGCAACTCGCCGGCCTGGAACATCTCGCGCACGATGTCGCAACCGCCGACGAACTCGCCCTTGACGTAGAGCTGCGGAATGGTCGGCCAGTTGGAGTAGTCCTTGATGCCCTGGCGCAGCTCTGCCGAGTCGAGCACGTTCACGCCTTTGTAGTCGGCTCCGATATAATCGAGGATCTGCACAACCTGGCCGGAAAACCCGCATTGCGGGAAGCCTGGCGTGCCTTTCATGAATAGCACGACGTCGTTGCTCTTCACTTCATTGTCGATGTAGTCGTTGATGCCGGTCATGGACAATCCTTTCACGCCTGTGGGAGTCAGGCTCGAAACATGTCCATCAAATAAACCCATAGGTTGGCTGAAACAAGACGTTAGCCGCGACGCCAACGGAATGGCGCAAGGGATGGTGCGTTTTGGGCTAAAGCGCGTCGCGATCTTTCAGGTTCGCTCCGTGCGCTTTAGGTTTTTGATTTTACGCATGTCTTTGTCCCGAAACCGGTTCCCACTTTCGGGAGACATGCTCTAAAGTCTGGTTGGCGGTTCAGTCCGGAACGCTGGTCTGCAACGCCAGCGCGTGCAGCACGCCGCCCATATTGCCCTTCAGCGCGTCATAGACCATCTGGTGCTGCTGCACCCGGCTTTTGCCGCGGAAACTTTCGGCCACCACCTCGGCCGCGTAATGGTCGCCGTCGCCGGCCAGATCGCGAATCGTCACCTTAGCGTCCGGAATGCCTTGCTTGATCAGCCGTTCGATGTCGTGCGCATCCATTGCCATGGCAAAAAATCCTGTTTTCGAGCGGGAGCTGTGCAGCCCGTGCGATGAGAGTCGGGGATAAACGTAGAGCCTTTCCGGTCCGGATTGAAGCGGTTCCGTCCACGCCGACGGCTCACGACATGTTCTGATCCAGATGAGCCGCGTCGGCGGCGGGCATGTCCTCACGCGTCGAGTAGGCGCGACCGAGGCTGAAGGTCAACACATAGAGCGGGATATTGATCGCGATACCGACCATGGGCAAGTAACTGGTCCATTGCCACATCGGGGAGAAGAACGACTGGCCGTAGCCATCGCACGTAAGCGAGGAACCATAGGCCGACAGCGCTCCGAGGACGACGGTCACAGCAAAGAGCTTGACGCAGGTGACGATGTGCCTTGCCCGAGCCGGTTCCGGCAAAAGCCGTTCCCAGAGGACCAGGCACAGAATCGGAACCGCATAGACGAGGCTCTGGACGGCCAGCATCGGAAATGTGCCGTTGGCCGCGGCAAGGAATTCGACCCGCGTTTCGAGCCGCGGACAAACCTCGCTCGAGGTCGTCGACAGCAGCAGAAAGACGAACGGCCCGAGAAACCAGAAAAAGAACAGGGACGGCCAGAAGACGGCTGCAAGCAGCGCCCGGACCGCCAATCTGGTCAAATGGCCTGATCCATGAAACGCGGGAACCAGCCCTCATGGGCCGCGGTCAATTCATTGACTGGTATGGCTCGCGTCTCGCCGAGTTTCAATTCACGACCGCCGGTCGTGCCGATCCAAGGCGCAAAGATGCCGAGCATGCCCTGCTCCTCGCGGATCCTGTCCCATTCGCCGCTTTGCGGGTCGATCGAGAGCGTCAGCAGGTAGCGGCCCTGGTCCTCGCCGAACCAGACCGGGATCGGGTCGGTGCCGGTAAGCCCTGGAATGGTGGCGCCGATGCCTGACGCCATCGCCATTTCGGCGAGCGCCACGGCAAGGCCGCCATCGGATACGTCGTGCGCGGCCGTTACGATACCGGAGGCGATCAACGCGCGGACATGGTCGCCGACGCGCTTCTCATGTTCGAGATCGACCGGCGGCGGCGGGCCGTCGGTCCGGCTGTGGATGTCGCGCATATAGACGGACTGGCCGAGATGGCTGCCCCAGCTTGCCGGCGCGCCGACCAGCACGATCATCTGCCCCTCGGCGGCAAAGCCGATGCGGGCCATCTTCGACCAGTCGGGGATCAATCCGACGCCGCCGATGGTCGGGGTCGGCAGGATGCCGCGGCCGTTGGTTTCATTGTAGAGCGAGACATTGCCGGAGACGATCGGGAAGCCAAGCGCGCGGCAGGCATCGCCGATGCCCTTCACCGCGCCGACAAACTGGCCCATGATCTCCGGCCGCTCCGGATTGCCGAAATTGAGGTTGTCGGTGGCTGCGAGCGGCAGCGCGCCAGTGGCGGTGAGGTTGCGCCAGCATTCGGCGACGGCCTGCTTGCCGCCCTCATAGGGATCGGCCTCGCAGTAGCGCGGCGTGACATCGGAGGAGAAGGCCAACGCCTTGGTCGGATGGCCATCGACGCGCACCACGCCGGCGTCGCCGCCTGGAAGCTGCAGCGAATTGCCCTGGATCAGCGTGTCGTATTGCTCCCACACCCAGCGGCGCGAGGAGAGGTCCGGTCCGCCGAGCAGCTTGAGCAGCGCATCCGCCACGTCGGCCTTCGGCGCGTCGTTCGCGGCAAGCGGCGCCGGCTTCTTGGATTCGACCCAAGGCCGGTCATATTCGGGCGCCTGGTCGCCCAGTTCCTTGATCGGCAGGTCGGCGACCTCGTCGCCCTGGTGCAGCACGCGGAAGCGCAGGTCGTCGGTCGTCTTGCCGACGATGGCGAAGTCGAGGCCCCATTTGCGGAAGATCGCCTCGGCCTCTTCCTCTTTTTCGGGGCGCAGCACCATCAGCATGCGCTCCTGGCTCTCCGACAGCATCATCTCATAGGCGCTCATGCGCTCCTCGCGCACCGGCACCTTGTCGAGGTCGAGCTCGATGCCGAGATCGCCCTTGGCGCCCATCTCGACCGCCGAGCAGGTCAGGCCGGCCGCTCCCATGTCCTGGATGGCGATGACGGCGCCCGAGGCCATCAACTCGAGGCAGGCCTCCAGCAGGCATTTTTCGGTGAAGGGGTCGCCGACCTGGACGGTCGGCCGCTTCTCCTCGATCTTGTCGTCGAACTCGGCCGAGGCCATGGTGGCGCCGCCGACGCCGTCGCGTCCGGTCTTGGCGCCGAGATAGACGACCGGCAGGCCGACGCCCTTGGCCTGAGACAGGAAGATCGCGTTGGTCTTGGCAAGGCCCGCCGCGAAGGCATTGACCAGGATGTTGCCGTTGTAGCGCGGATCGAAATTGACCTCGCCGCCGACCGTCGGCACTCCGAAGGAGTTGCCGTAGCCGCCGACGCCTGAAACGACGCCGGCGACCAGATGCCGGGTCTTGGGATGGTCTGGCGCGCCGAAGCGCAGTGCGTTCATCGCCGCAACCGGCCGGGCGCCCATGGTGAAGACGTCGCGCAGGATGCCGCCGACACCGGTCGCGGCTCCCTGATAGGGTTCGATGTAGGACGGGTGGTTGTGGCTCTCCATCTTGAAGACGACGCAGTCGCCGTCGCCGATGTCGACCACGCCGGCATTCTCGCCCGGTCCCTGGATAACCTGCGGGCCGCTGGTCGGCAGCGTGCGCAGCCATTTCTTGGATGACTTGTAGGAGCAGTGCTCGTTCCACATCGCCGAGAAGATGCCGAGCTCGGTGAAGCTCGGCTCGCGTCCGACCAGGTCGAGGATGCGCTGGTATTCGTCGGGCTTCAGCCCATGCGCGGCGACGAGCTCGGGAGTGATCGGCACGGAATTGGAAATGGTCATGAGCGGCGATTTGTGTCCGTGGGAGAGGGGATTTTTCGAGTCTCCTCTTATCGCAAGCTTTCGCGCGATACACCCCACCAGATGACGAAAAACGCCGGAAAACTACCCCGTAGGGGCCTGCTCGACTGCCGCACTGAGCGCGTCAAGAAAAACTGTCATAGCCGGCGCGGCCTTCGTCGAGCAGGCGGCGGATGACCGCTACGCCGCCGGCGACATCCTGGCTCTGCCGGGGTTGCGACACACCGAAGCGGACGCCGTGGAAGACCTGCTCGGAGCGGCCAGCCTTGAACTCGTCCTCGTCGTCGATCAAGACGCCCTGCGCCAGGCAGGCATTCTTGAAGGTGCCCGACAGCCACGGGTCTGGCAAAGTCAGCCAGACGAAGGGCACATTGTCCCGTGTCTTGAAGTCGAACCCCGCCAGCGTCTCGCGCACAACGTGGAGACGGGCCTGGATCTCGGCAATGCAGCGTTTGCGGATCTCGACGGCCTGGCCGGATATCACCAGCCTCGTTCCAACCTCCGCCAGCAGGAAGGGCAGGCCGCCGGTCATCATCTTGTGGGCGACGCGGATGCGGTGGCGGTAGGCGGGCGGACAGGAAAGCCAGCCGCCGCGCACGCCGGCCGCGACCGATTTCGACAGGCCGCCGGCGACGATCGTGCGCTCCGGGGCATATTCGGCAAGCAGCGGCGTCGGATCGTCGGTCAATTCGCCATAGAGGTCGTCCTCGATCAGGACGACATTGTACTCGCGCGCAATACGCGCGATCGCCTGGCGCCGCTCGGCCGACAGCGTCACCAGCGTCGGGTTCTTCGCCGTCGGCATCACGAACATCATCTTGGGGTGTTTTTGCGCGCAGACGCGCTCGAAATCGTCGGGGTCGATGCCTTCATCGTCCGCCGACACCAGCGCCGTGCGGCGCCCGATCAGCCCGGCGCTGCGCGAGATCTGCGAATAGGTAAGGTGCTCGAAGACGACATAGTCGCCGGGCGTGGTGAGCGCGGCGATCGCAGCCATCACGGCGGCATGGGTGCCGAGTGTCGGCACGATCGAATCGGGCGAGGGGCGGAAGGAGCTGCGCGACAGCCATCGGCTGCCGGCCTCATACCAGCGTTCGGGAAAATCCCTGGTGTAGCTCGCTATGTCGTGCGGATGTTCCTGCGCAGTGCGCGCCAGCAAGTCCGCGATGACGGCGCCCTGGCCGACATCGGGTGCTGCGGTGCTGTCGAAGCGCAGCTTGCCCGTCGGCGCATCGATGGGGCGCGTGCCTTGGACGGCGGGCTCGATATCCGCTTTCGGGATCTCCGTGCGTTGCGCGAGCACATAGGTGCCGCGTCCGACCTCGCCGCTCACCAGCCCGCGTTCGCGCAGCAACTGATAGGCCCGGCCGATCGTGCCGACAGTCGTGCCGATGTCATAGGCGAGGTCGCGCTGCGGCGGCAGTTTTGCACCGGCATCGATGACGCCTTTGTCGATATCTGACTCAATGCTGTCAGCAAGGCGCTGATAGAGAGGACCTGAGCCGGAGGAAAGATCGGGGAGCCAATTTGTCATGGTGACAATTTTCTATATTGCACCTCGCGATGAGTCAATCGATATGAAGTCGCAGGCGGCAAGGGTACAATTCATCAGTTTGGCAGAACGAGACATGAATACAATTGATGCATTCCATCGCGACGGCGCTGAATTGTATGGCCATTCGTCGGTTCGGCGCGGCTTCCTCGGCCGGCTGGCGCTTGTGCTTCATTCCATCGCCAGACAGATCGGCCGCATGCTGGAGCGCCGTCGCGGGCGCCTTGCGCTGCTGGAGATGACCGACGAGCAGCTCAAGGATATCGGTATCTCACGCTGCGACGCCCATCGCGAAGGCATCAGGCCGTTCTGGGACTAATCGCTCCCGGACGCGGGCTGCGGATCACTTCCGCAGGCGGGCGACGCCGTGATCGGCAAGCACGGCGAGCACGCATAGGCCGAGAAACAGCGCGGTCGTGGCCAGCGCCGAAATGGTGACGCCGGCCGCGCCGTTCTTCGCCACGTCGAGGAACGGGTAGGGCACCTCGCCGGCGAATGGCGCGCGTATCAGCGCATAGGCGAGATAAGCGAGCGGATAGATCATCCACCAGGAGATGTCGCTCCAGCGCGATTTCCCGTCGGCGCCTGCGATCAGCCACCACAGCACGAAGATCAGCGGCGCCACGTAGTGGAGCAGGGTGTCGCACAGCAGGAACAGGCCTTCCGGCGCCCAAAGGCGCGCCAGCACGGTCGAATAGACGATCAAGACCAGCGTTAGGCGACCGCGACGCCGGCCCGCATGCGCCGCCCGGCGAAGGCCGGGAACCGGGCATAACCGGTTGGTGACAGCAGCGATGCATGCACCAGCACTGCCGCGATGTTGGTCAGGATGGTGAAGAAGCTGAAATAGAAGACGATCGAGCCCAGCAGGCTGCGACCTGCCGCCATGGACGCCGGGACGGTGATCGTGAATTGCAGGACGAGCCCGATAAGCCCGATGACCAGTCCCGCCATCTGCAGGAACCGGCTCATGGCAGGCTCACGCGGCGGCGGCGCAGGAGGGGTTACCGGCCTGCCAGCGGGCGATGTCGGAGCCGATACGAGCGCCGAGCGGTTCGGCCATCAGCGGCCCGAACACATCCACCTTGCTGGAATTGCCCTGTGCCTGCACCACCAGCAGCGGCTTGCCGCCATAGTGCTTGGCCGGCACCAGCAGGAAGCGCGGCGTGCCGCTGTAGGAATTCAGCTCATTGGCCATCTGGTAGGACTTGAAGGCCGGATCCTTGCTGGCGATCCAGCATTTATGCGCGGCGATCGCGACCTGCTCCATGGCAAGCAGCGAGGCGCTCTTGCCTGACGGCGCCGGCGCGGTCTTCGAGCCGGACTGGCAAGAGGCCAACGCAAGTCCGGCGGCAGCCAGGAGAGCAAGGCGGGCAATCGTCAGTCTCATGGTCAGGCCGCCCGTTGCTCTGAAATAATTGTCCTGAAGGAAATGTCCGGAAAGGATCAAGCGGCGATGCCAAGCGCGCCTTCGAACAGCGCACGGCCGTCGCTGCCGCCATGCGCCGCCTCGATCAGGTTCTCCGGGTGCGGCATCAGTCCGAGCACGTTGCCCTTTTCGCTGACGATGCCGGCGATGTCGTTGATCGAGCCATTGGGATTGGTGCCCTCGGCGTAGCGGAACACCACCTGGCCTTCGCCTTCGAGGCGCGCCAGCGTTTCGGCATCGGCGAAATAGTTGCCGTCGTGGTGCGCGACCGGCGAGCGGATGACCTGGCCCGGCTGATAGCGGCGGGTGAACATGGTGTTTGCGTTGGCGATCTCGAGCTTCACCTGCCGGCACACGAATTTCAACGAGGCGTTGCGCATCAGCGCGCCGGGCAGCAGCCCCGCCTCGACCAGGATCTGGAAGCCGTTGCAGACGCCGACAACCATGACGCCCTTGGCGGCCTTTTCGGCCACCGCCCGCATGACCGGCATACGCGCGGCGATCGCCCCGCAGCGCAGATAGTCGCCGAAGGAGAAGCCGCCGGGGATGGCGATCAGGTCGACATCGGGGATTTCGGTATCGGTCTGCCAGACGGTCGCCGGCGCCTGTCCGGAAATCTTGGTCAGCGCCGCGATCATGTCGCGGTCGCGGTTGAGGCCAGGCAGGAGGACGACGGCTGATTTCATTTTGGTTCGTAGGGTCTCTGGTTCTCGGCGAGTTCGCGCAACTCAAGGCGGCGTTCTATGCGCTCAAGTCGATTGTCTTGGCGGCAAGCACGCCATAGATGTTCCTGATGTCGCTTTCGGTAGCAATCATATGGCCGCGAATAGAGCCAACCTCGGATCTCACCTCTCCAAGCGTCGTGTCCATCCTGTCCAATCGAGACTGAATCGACCTGGGGGTTTCGAATATCAGGCTTCCATCGATCTCGGCCACCAATGCCTCCAATGCAACCTCAGGTTATGGACACACTATAGTTCTCAATCACTGTGTTCGCCAGAAGCTTGTCGCACATGGCCTTGAGGTCGGCTTCGGCCTTGGCCTTGTCGGTGCCGTTGAGCTCGATGTCGAAGACTTTGCCCTGACGTACCTGGCCGACGCCGTCGAAGCCCAGCCCCGACAGCGCATGCTCGATCGCCTTGCCCTGCGGGTCGAGAACGCCGTTCTTGAGGGTGACGGTGATGCGGGCTTTCATCGATACTCCTGGGTGGTCGGTGGTGCTGGCGGCGGACCTGCCGTTGCCGGCAGGCCGCTTGTAATCAATGCTTCATGCCCTTGGGCGGCTCGGAGGAGGCGACGAGCACCGGACCCGTCGGGCGCGGCGGCTCGTTCTCGTTCATGATGCCGAGACGGCGGGCGACTTCCTGGTAGGCTTCGACCAGGCCGCCCATGTCGCGGCGAAAGCGGTCCTTGTCGAGCTTGTCCTGGGTAGCGACATCCCACAGCCGGCAGGAATCCGGCGAGATCTCGTCGGCAACGACGATGCGCATCATGTCGCCCTCGAACAGGCGCCCGCATTCGATCTTGAAGTCGACCAGCTGGATGCCGACGCCGAGGAACAGGCCGGAGAGGAAGTCGTTGACGCGGATGGCCAAAGCCATGATGTCGTCGATTTCTTGCGGGCTTGCCCAGCCGAAGGCGGTGATGTGCTCTTCCGACACCATCGGATCGTCCAGCGCATCGGCCTTGTAGTAGAATTCGATGATCGAGCGCGGCAGCACCGTGCCTTCCTCAATGCCGAGGCGCTTCGCCAGCGAGCCGGCGGCGACGTTACGCACCACCACTTCGAGCGGGATGATCTCGACTTCCTTGATCAGCTGCTCGCGCATGTTGAGCCGGCGGATGAAGTGTGTCGGGATGCCCATGCGATTGAGGTGATTGAAGATGTGCTCGGAAATGCGGTTGTTGAGCACGCCCTTGCCGTCGACCACCTCATGCTTCTTCTTGTTGAAGGCGGTGGCGTCGTCCTTGAAGAATTGAATCAGCGTTCCCGGCTCAGGCCCCTCATAGAGGATCTTGGCCTTGCCTTCGTAAATGCGGCGGCGATTTTTCATCTGATTTTTTCTCTGGATTGGCGGGCAGGCGGCAAGCGACCAGTTCCTGTCCGTCTGCCTAAATTAGTTGCGGCGACGGTGGCGTTCAATGCCGGTGTCTATAGCAATCGTAATGTTTGCTCAATCGGCAAATCCTGCCGATCAACCGGTTTCGGGACCGAAATGCCGCAGCGCAGCATGCGATCAAGCATATTGACCGGCCCGCGACCTTTTGGTTTGTGCTTGGCCAGCACACATATTCACCGCCAAGCGAATCGGATTGACCGGAGGGACGTCATGAGCAGCATGAAAGACCGCGAAGAGGGCTTCGAGCGCAAATTCGTCTTCGACGAAGAGCTTCGCTTCAAGGCCTCGGCGCGCCGCAACAGGGCGCTCGGCCTGTGGGCCGCCGAAAAGCTTGGCAAGACCGGCGCCGATGCCGAAGCCTATGCCAAGGAAGTGGTCGTCTCCGATATCGAGGAAGCCGGCGACCACGACGTCTTCCGCAAGATCCGCAAGGATTTCGACGCGGCCGGCGTCAACCAGTCGGACCATCAGATCCGCCGCACCATGGACGAGCTGATGGCGCAGGCGATCGAGCAGATCAAGAACGCCTGAGTCCTTATGAGCATGATGTCTTCCGAAAACCGCTTCACACTTTTCGGCATCATGCTCTAGCTGGACCAATCGACCGCCCGGCCGAGTCGGGCGGTTTTTCTTTGCCTTGCCGCCGTTTCCGGCTGAAACTGCATTGGAGCGACGTGCGTCCTTTTGGACGCACAAAGTACGCTTCAACGCTTTGAGTCTTCGCATCGTGCTTTCCGAAAATCGATCCGATTTTCGGGCCGATGCGTTGTTAACAAGGAAAGTTCCGATGTCGCTCAAATCCCGCCTGGCTGCCGACGAAACGCTGTTCACCGCCTGGTCCGGCGTGCCGGACGCGCTGACGGTCGAAATCATCGCCAAGCAGGGCTTTGATGCGGTCACCCTCGACATGCAGCATGGCGGGCACCACGAGGACAGCGTGCTGCGCGGCCTGGTGCCGGTGCTGGCCGCCAACAAGCCGGCCCTGGTGCGCATTCCGGTCGGCCGCTTCGACATGGCGAGCCGGGCGCTCGATTTCGGCGCCGAGGCGGTGATCGCGCCGATGGTGAATTCGGTGGCGGATGCAAGGCAGTTCGCCGCCGCGATGAAATATCCGCCGATGGGCGAGCGCTCCTGGGGCCCGACCTATGCCTTTCCGCGCCACGGCAAGGGCGACCACGCCGAATGGCTGCGCGACTCGAACCAGCGCACCATGGCCTTTGCCATGGTCGAGACGCGGGCGGCGTTCGAGGCGCTCGACGGCATCCTCGAGACGCCCGGCATCGACGGCATCTTCGTCGGCCCGTCGGACTTCTCGATCGCCTGGTCGAACGGCACCACGGTCAATTCGACGCTGGAAAGCATGATGGAGACGGTGGCCTCGATCGCCGAACGGACGCGCAAGGCCGGCAAGCATGCCGCGATCTACGTCATCGAACCTGCCGTTGCCGGGCGCGTCGTGTCGATGGGCTACCGGCTGCTCGCCATGGGCTCGGACCACACGCTGATCTCGCTCGGCGCTAAGACGCTCTTGAAGAGCATGCGGGATTCCATCGGCGCCTGAGGCGCAAGACTGGCCAGTTTCAGGGTTCTTTCAGGTCCGTCAGGAACTTGGCGAAGGTCATCGAGCCTTCCGGCCAGGGGCCGAAGCCTGAATCCGCGTTGAGATGGCCGGCCTCGCCAGCGTCGATGAACAGCGACCCCCAGGCGGCGGCAATGTCCTCAGCGACGTCGAAAGCGCAGAACGGATCGTTGCGGCTGGCGATTACGATCGACGGAAAGGGCAGGGGTTCGCGCGCATAGGGGCCGAAGGTCATCAGGTGCTTCGGCCTGATCTCAGGATTGGCGACATCCGGCGGCGCCACGAAAAAGGCGCCCGCGACCGGCCTCTGGAATTGCGGAATGGCCTGCACCGCCGCCGCCACGCCAAGCGAATGCGCGACGATGACGACGGGCCGCTCGGCCTCGTTGACGGCCTTCGCCACGCTTGCCGTCCAGTCCTCGCGCACTGGCTTCGACCATTCGGCCTGCTCCACCCGGCGCGCCGTCGATAGCTTCGACTGCCAACGGGTCTGCCAGTGCTCGGGGCCGGAATTGGTGTAGCCCGGCACGATGAGAATATCTGCGTCCTTGACTTTCATGGCGCCGATGTAGCGAGCGGCCCTGTCTCATGCAACCGTGCCAATGGGTTGCAGCAGATCGCAATTGTGAACAACCTGTTCGATTCTTTCCGTCTTGTGTGAACGATCGCGATGGACAATCTGAGGCGGGAAACAGAAGTACCTATTAAAAGCTGGTGTGGCCGCTACTGGGAGGTCGCCGCCAGAACGGAGAGTTTGATGAGCGAACTGCCTTTTGCCGCGACCACGCCGGTCAGCGTCTCGCGTGTCGGTCTGAAGGCGCGCGACGCCGAAAAGCTTGCCGCCTATTACCGCACCGTCATCGGCCTCAAGGAACTGAGCCGCGCCGACGGCGCGATCACGCTTGGCGCCGCCGACCGTCCGCTGCTGGTGCTGGAGCAGGATGCCTCCGCGAAGCCTGACGATCCTCGCAGCGCCGGCCTTTTCCATACGGCCTTCCTGCTGCCGTCGCGCGCCGATCTCGGCCGCTGGATCAACCAAGCAGCCGCCAACCGGATCGGCATTGAAGGCGCGTCGGACCATCTGGTGAGCGAGGCGCTTTACCTCACCGACCCGGAGGGCAACGGCATCGAGATCTATTCAGACCGCCGTCCGCAGGACTGGAAGTGGAACGGCGACAGAATAGCGATGTCGACCGAGCGGCTGAACCTGCCGGCGGTCGTCGCCAGCGTTCCGGCGGGCGACGCCGGTTGGCAGGGCGCGCCGGAAAACACCATTGTCGGCCATGTCCATCTGCGCGTCGGCCGGCCGGAAGAGGCAGAAGCCTGGTGGCATGACGAGTTCGGTTTCGACACCGTCGCCAAATATGGCGGCCAGGCCGTGTTCCTGTCGTCCGGCCATTACCACCACCATATCGGCGCCAATGCCTGGCACAGCGCCGGCGCCGGCCGCCGCGATCCGGCCCGTTCGGGCCTTGCCTGGGTCGAGATGCGCTCGGACAACGTGAAGGCCGAGACTGTGCGGGAAGACCCGTGGGGGACGGTGATCAGGACAGTGCCGGGTAAGGCTTGAAGTCAGAGCTGCGCCAAGCTGGAGCACCCCTCATCCGTCTCGGCGCTGCGCGCCGATCCACCTTCTCCCTCGAGGGTGTTTGGACCGGGGACATCGCGAACAGGTGTGCGAGGACATCGCGAACAGTTTTGCATGCTAT
>NZ_JAVIJB010000068.1:0-23608 GCF_033977165.1 Mesorhizobium captivum | reverse complement strand
GCTCTGCGCCAAGCCGCATGACCAGCTTCATGGCCGCCCCTTTTTGCAGAACTTGACGCACACAACCATGACGCAGGAGCGCTAATCCCCCCTCGAGATGGCCGGCAGGCCAGAGGGGTCGCGAAGGAACGCGGCGCTGCAGGATCAAGGTTCCTCGCCCCCACGAATGTGGGGGAGAGGTGGCTCGGCGAAGCCGAGACGGAGAGGGGAGCGCCCTACGAAGTCCCCCTCTCCGTCCGCTTCGCGGCCACCTCTCCCCCGCCTTTGGCGGGGGCGAGGAACCCTAGCATTGATACGCTGGCGGGACAGCGCCCAGTGTCCTACCGAACGTCTCCCCACGATGGGAGAACTACCCCCGCTCTGGGAACATCGCCTTCAGCCCCTCGCGCGAGGCCTTCGCCACGCCGCGCTCGGTGATCAGCCCCGTCACCAGCCGCGCCGGCGTCACGTCGAAGGCAGGGTTTGCCGCCGGCGTCGCATCGGGTGAGACGCGCACCTGGGCTACCTTGCCGTCGGCCGTCTTGCCCCACACCAGCGAGACCTCGTCGCCCGAGCGTTCCTCGATCGGGATTTCGGCGAGCCCGTCGGCGACGGTCCAGTCGATGGTGGGCGAGGGCAGCGCGACATAGAAGGGCACGTCGTTGTCGGCGGCGGCTAAAGCCTTGAGATAGGTGCCGATCTTGTTGCAGACGTCGCCATTGGCGGTGGTGCGGTCGGTGCCGACGATCACCATGTCGATGTCGCCATGCTGCATCAAATGCCCGCCGGCATTGTCGACGATCAGCGTGTGCGGCACGCCATGGCCGGCCATCTCCCAGGCGGTGAGCTGGGCGCCCTGGTTGCGTGGCCTGGTCTCGTCGACATAGACGTGGACCGGAATGCCGGCCTCCGTCGCCAGATAGATCGGCGCGGTGGCGGTGCCGTAGTCGACCGTCGCCAGCCAGCCGGCATTGCAATGGGTGAGGATGTTGACGGTTTCACCCGGCTTCTTGCGCGCCGCGATTGCCTTGATGATCGCAAGCCCGTTCTCGCCGATGGCGCGATTCAGCCCGACATCCTCGTCGGCGATCTCGGCGGCGCGCCGGTAAGCCGCCTCGGCGCGCCTTTCCGGCGCGAGCGGTTTCAGGTGCCGGCGCATCTCGTCCAGCGCCCAGCGCAGATTGATTGCCGTCGGCCGCGTCTTGTGCAGCGTCTCCCACACCGCGTCGAGCGCTTCGTCCGACGCATCCTCCGTCATCTGGATGGCGACGCCGTAGGCGGCGGTGACGCCGATCAGCGGCGCGCCGCGCACCCACATGTCGCGGATCGCGGTGGCGATGCGGGCGACGGTTCCGATCTTCTCGATGCGGAACTCATGCGGCAGCCAGCGCTGGTCGATGATCTCGACCGAACGCTTGTCGTCGCTCAGCCAGATGGTGCGGTAGTGGCGTTCGCCGACGTTCAAATTGTGCTCTCCTGTTCGATCAGCGCGGCCAGGTTGTTGACCTCGTCGATGCTGTGGATCTGGCGCCGGTTGACGGCGATGTGGCGGCCGAAGCGTAGCGCCCTGGCCTCACATGTGGCGCGCAGGTTTTCATCGGCAATGGTCTCGAAATCGGCATTGTGGGCGAGGCCGAGGATGCGCCGGTGCACCTCGATGCCGGCAAAGCCGAGCAGGTCGGTCCAGATGCCGGAGAGCACGTGGCCGAGCGCCTGTTCGGCCGCGAGCCGGTCGCCCTGATCCTCGAACAAGCTCCTGTGGTAGAGCATGCCGGTGCGCTCGGTGCGCCACAGCTGCGAGAACTCGGCGCGGAAGATAGCCCAGGTCTCGGCCGTGACCTTGAGCAGATAGGCGCGCATCGAGTCGCGGCTGCCTTTCTCCTCGTGGCCGCGCTGCGAGAAGAAGGCCATCCAGAAATTGGCGAGCAGCATGCCGACATCGAAGGCGATCGGCCCGTAGAAGGCGAATTCCGGATCGATCATCCGGGTCTCTGTGTCGGTCACCATGATCGAGCCCGAATGCAGGTCGCCATGCAGCAGCGTCTCGGCGTTGGCGGCGAAGAGATGCTTCAGCCGCTGCGCCTCGACCTTGAGGTCGCGGTCGGCGCGCAGTTCGGCGACCACGCCGTCGAGCTGCGGGCTGGTGTGCCGGTTCATCTCGGCATCGAAATAGGGATCGGAAAACACCAGGTTCTCGGTGATGTCGCAGAGCTCGACATTGTCTGCGAAGAGCGCGAGGTCGGCCTTGCGCTCCTTTGTCACCATCGACAGGTCCGAGCCGCGAAACAGCGTGCGCGCCATGAACAGGCCGATGTCGCGCGCGATGTTCGGCAGTTCCCGGCCGTCGATCAGAGCGCGCCTGAGAATGACGTGTGGCGACAGATACTCCATGACGATCAGCGCCTGGCCCTCGTCGAAATGGTAGATCGCCGGCACCGAGCCAGGCGCTCGGCGCTCTTGCCTTGTCAGCGCATGATATTCGAAGAAGGAACGCTTAAGCGGCAGCGGCCAGCTGTCGCCGACCAGCCGCACATAGGGCAGCGCCTGCTTGACCACGGCCGCGCCCTTGTCGCCTTCGACGATGAAGACGAGGTTCAAATTGCCGTCGCCGACCTCGCGTACTGTCCAACGGCTCGCGTCCTTGCCGATGCGCTCGCTCAGCGCCGCGTTCTCGCCAAGGCGCTTCGGCAGCGTCTCCACCGACAATGCTTCGAACGGCTTCGTCCCGGTCATTCTCTCCCCTCCTGCTCGTGGTTTCCAACGATAGCGGAGCCACGGCGGCAGGGCCAAGCTAGGAAGCGCTCTGGCAAATGTCAATCGTGTTGACAATTGCCGATACAGACCATAGCGTCACGGATCAGGGAGGAACGAATGGGCGCAGATGCCGTGTTCCGTGTGGAGGGCCTGAGGAAATCCTTTGGCCAGAACGAGGTGCTTGGCGGCATCTCGCTCGAGCTTTATGCAGGCGAGGTCACGGTGCTGATGGGCGCCAACGGCGCTGGCAAATCCACCCTGGTCAAGATCGTCAGCGGCGTCTACGAGCGCGGCGGCGGCATGATGCGGCTGGCCGGCGACGCCTTCGATCCCCGCACGCCGGCCGAAGCGATCCGCGCCGGCGTCGTCACCGTGCATCAGAACATCAATGACGGCGTGGTGGCCGATCTCGACGTCGCCACCAATCTGACGCTGGATAGGCTGAGCGGCAAAGGCGCCACGGTTTTGTTCAAGCCGAGCAACGTCCGCGCCGAAGCCAAGGCCGTCGCCGACCGTATGGGCCTCGCCATCGACCTCAGGGCGCGTGTCGCCGACCTCTCGCTCGCCGACCGGCAGATGGTGGCCATAGCCCGCGCCATGGCGCACCGGCCGAAGGTGCTGATCCTCGACGAGCCGACCTCCTCGCTGTCGAGCGCCGAGGCCGACCGGCTGTTTTCGCTGATCGACCGGCTGCGCGGGCAGGGCGTCGCCGTCCTCTACATCTCGCACCGCATGTCCGACATCAGGCGCCTTGCCGACCGCATCGTCTCGATGCGCGACGGCGCCGTCTCCGGCGTCTTCGACCGGAAGCCGCTCGACTATGAGGGCGCCGTCAACGCCATGCTCGGCCGCAAGATCCATCTCGACCGGGTCGTCGCCAGAAGCTCGGCGCGCGCGGTCTTCTCCTCCGAAGGCCTGCAATTGTCGCAGGGTGCGAAACCGATCTCGATAACTCTCGGCGCCGGCGAAGTAGTGGCGGTCACCGGCCTTGTCGGTGTCGGCAAGACGGCGCTTGCCGAAACTTTGTTCGGCGTGCGCAGGCCGCTCGCCGGCACCATGCATATGGACGGCCAGCCCTATGCACCTCACTCGGCGCGCGAGGCGATCGCCGCCGGCGTCTTCCTCGTCGCCAAGGACCGCGCCGACAGTGGCATCGTCGGCGGCTTCAACATCGAGCGCAACATCAGCCTGCCGTTCCTCAGGCGCATGTCGGGCTTTGGCGTCATGAGGAAGCGCGCAGAACGAGCTGCCGCTCGACGCCAGATCGACGAACTCGGCATCGTCTGCCGCTCCGAGAAGGACGAGCTCTCGGCGCTGTCGGGCGGCAACCAGCAGAAGGTGATGGTCGCGCGCTGGATGTCGCAGAACTCGCGCCTGTTCATCCTCGATGAGCCGTTCCAGGGCGTCGACATCTCGGCAAGGCGCGACATCGCAGCCAAGCTCAGGGCAAGCGCCGACGGCCGCGCCACGCTCATTTTCGTCACCGAGCTCGACGAGGCGCTGGAGACCGCCGACCGCATCCTGGTGATGTCGGAACACACGATCGTCGGCGAGCACAGGAACGCCGACATCGACCTCGATCGGTTGCTGGCCGAGGTGGCCGGCGGGCCGCTCACCAGCGCGGCGTGAGATCCGGATGACGAGATTTGGAGTGCAGGCATGAGTTCCAGTTTAGCGGAGAGGGCGACGGCGCGGGAGCGTTCGATGACATTGCGCGACTATGCCATCCGCTATGGTTTCATCGTCCTGCTTGTCGGGCTGATTGCCTATTTCGCGATCGCCGCCGACGGCTTCGCCTCGCCGCAAAGCGCGGTCTTCATCTTCCAGTCGGTGGCGATCACCGGCGTGCTGGCGCTCGGCGTCACCGCGACGCTGGTCGTCGGTGGCTTCGACCTGTCGATCGGCTCGGTCGCCACCAGCGCCATGATGGCGGCGTCCTATGCGATGGTGGTGCTGGAGCAGAACGCCATCGTTGCCGTCATCGCCTGCGTGGTCATCGGCGTCGTCGTCGGCCTGATCAACGGCTGGCTGATCGTCTATATGCGCGTGCCCGACCTGCTGGCGACGCTGGGCATGATGTTCCTGCTGCTTGGCCTGCAGCGCATCCCGACCGAGGGCCGCTCGATCGCGACCGGCATGACGATGCCCGACGGCTCCGTCGCCAACGGCAGGTTCAGCGAGGCCTTCCTGGCGCTTGGCCGCCACCGCATCGACTTCTTCATCCCGAACCTGATCCCGGTCTCGGTGGTGGTGCTCGTCGTGCTCGCGGTGTTGATCTGGTTCTTCCTTGAATACACCCGCTTCGGCCGCATGATGTACGCCGTCGGCAGCAATGAGCGCGCCGCCGAACTCGCCGGCGCGCCTGTCAAGGCATACAAAATCTGGGCCTACGTCATATCAGGAGTTTTTGCCTCGATCGGCGGGATTTTGCTCGCCGCCCGGCTTGGACGCGGCGACATCGCCTCGGGTAATAATCTCCTGCTCGACGCAGTCGCGGCGGCGCTTATCGGTTACGCGGTGCTCGGTGCCGCCAAGCCCAACGCCTTCGGCACCGCCGTCGGCGCGGTGTTCGTCGGCGTCCTGCTGCAAGGTCTGACGATGATGAACGCCCCTTACTACACGCAGGATTTCGTCAAGGGCGCGGTGCTCGTCGTCGCCCTTGTCTTCACCTTCGCCCTTTCCGGCAGGGGCAAGAGATAGGTTCGACCGGGGCATTGATGAGAACACAAACGGAGGAAAAAGTGAGCATTACAAGAAGACTTTTGGGCAAGGCCGCACTTGGCCTTGCGGGCGCGGCGCTGCTGATGCAGGGCACGGCGCTGGCCGCGGACCGTCCGGCGCCGTTCGACAAGCCCGGCGTCAAGATCGCGTTGGTGCGTTACCTTTCGACCGGTGACTTCTTCCAGGCGTATCTCTCCGGCGTCGAGGCGCAGGCCAAGGCGCTCGGCGTCGACCTGCGCGTGCTGGACAGCCGCCAGGATGCGGCCCTCCAGGCCGACATGGTCGACCAGGCCATCGCGCTCGGCGTGCAGGGCATCATCATCCAGCACGGCCTGACGGAATCGATGAAGGACGCCGCCCAACGTGCGGTCGATGCCGGCATCAAGGTCGTCGCCTTCGACGTCAACGTCGAGAACCCGAAGATCCCGCAGATCGAGCAGTCGGACCGCGACCTTGCAAAGCTCGCGCTCGAGCAGGCGGTCAAGGACAATGGCGAAAGCTGGAAGGCCGGCTATGTCTATGTCGCCGGCATCGCTCCGCTCGACCGACGCAACGAAACCTGGGTCGACGTGAAGAAGAAGCATTCGGGCATCAGCGAAGTTGCCATGTTCGGCACGCTCGACAACCCGATCGCCAATTCCGTCGCCAACCAGGCGCGCTCGGTGCTGCAGGCGCATCCCGACATCAAGGTGATGTTCGCGCCCTATGACGAGTTCGCCAAGGGCGTGAAGATCGCCGTGGACGAGGCGGGGATGAACAAGGGCATCAAGATTTATTCGGCCGACATCTCGACCTCCGACATCGCCGCGATGCGCGAGCCGGACAGCGCCTGGGCGGCGACCGCCGCCACCAATCCGGCTGTCGTCGGCCAGGTTTCGGTGCGGGCGCTGGCGCAGCTGCTCGCCGGCGAGGATCCCGGCCATAACGTCATCGTCCCGCCGACGCTGATCACCCAGAAGGAGCTCATCGACAAGGACATCAAGAACATGGAGGACCTGTCGGCCAAGCTGCCGCAGTTCGCCCACGCCGATGTCGCGATGCCGGCCTGGATGCCGAACCCGAACGCGAAGTAAGGCTCGGCAACGATTTAAAAAGAAAGAGCGGCTCTCGGGCCGCTCTTTCTGCTTATTCGATTGTTTCTTCCGTCCTTCAGGCCGACCGAGCGGCCCTGGCAAGCCCATGCGCCACCAGGCGGTCGATGACCTCCGGGTAGCTGATGCCGCTTGCTGCCATCGCCTTGGCGTACATGCTGATGTTGGTGAAGCCAGGAATGGTGTTGAGTTCGTTGACCAGGAACGTCATGTCCGGCTTCAGGAAAAAGTCGACACGGGCCATCCCGTCGCAACCGACGGCCCTGAAGGCCTTGGCGGCCATGTCGCGCATGGCTTCCTCGACCTCCGGCGGCAGTTCGGCAGGCACGATCAATGCCGCGCCATTTTCGTCGATATACTTGGCATTGTAGTCGTAGAAGCCGTGACTTTCGGCGGGCACGATCTCGCCCGGTCGTGAGACGAAGAGTTCGCCTTCGGGATCTTCCAGCACGCTGTACTCGATCTCGCGGCCACGAACGAATTCCTCCGCCAGCAGTTTGCGATCGTGCTGGAAGGCTTCCTCGAGCGCCCGATCGAATTCCTGGCTGGCATTGACCTTTGCGACGCCAACCGACGAGCCTTGCCGCGTCGGCTTGATGAACAGCGGCAGACCAAGCTGATCTTCCAGCACGGCGAGGGCAGGTGCTGCGCCCGCGTCGATCGTCACCGAACGCGCGACAGGCACTCCCGCCGCCTTCAGCAGCCGCTTGGCGATATCCTTGTCGAGGGCCGTGGCCGAACCCAGGATGCCGCAGCCGGCGAGCGGCACGCGCGCCACTTCCGCCAGTCCCTGCGCGGCGCCGTCCTCGCCATGGAGACCGTGCAGGACCGGAAACAGAATATCGATGGCAGGCAGTTCGTAGGGCGGCCCGTCGATCGGAACAGCCAGCATTCGTCCATGGCCGCCTGGCACCAGACAGATCTCCGCGCCGCTCGACGGTTTCGCCAGCGCGCCGTCCTTGAAGTGGCTCAGGAGCCATTGCCCGTCGGGTGTGACGAAGATTGGAACGGCATCGTATTTCGCCGGCTCCAGCGCGAGCATCACATTGGTCGCCGAAAGCAACGACACGTCGTGCTCGGCGGAGCGCCCGCCAAAGAGCACACCGATACGCAGTCTTTTCTCGGCCATCGACAAATCCACCAATGATCAGGATCAGAACCCGACCGCGATGCCGGGCCGGGCGAAGAAGCGGTCGAAGGTGGCGAGCGGCAGTGCGACGTTCGCCTGGCTCTGCCGGTCGTGGCCGGACGGGTTGTGGAAGCGGATTTCGCTCGGCGAGGCTGCCGTCACCAGAACCAGATGTCCGCCCTTCGACGGCGGCTGGCGCTCGGGCCAGCGGATCGCGGGATGCACCGAGGCGATGAAGTAGCGCCACCTGGAAAGAAGTCGGGGCACCATGGCCATATCGACATTCGTCATCGTCTCCGCGGAGAGGCTGAAACGTTCGCGGGCGAACCTGACGAAGGGCTCGTAGATCAGCCCTTTGATCGAGCCGTCGATCTCGTTGACGACATAGCCGCCATAGGCCGTGCAGGCGCGGGCGAGTTCCAATGTGGGGTCGATTTCACCGCGCGCGGCAAGGATCATTTTGAGGCAGGCCATGCCGCAGACATTGACGGCCCAGCGCGCATATTCCTCGACCGTGTCCGCGCCGGAGTTGCGCCACAGCGGATCGCGATGGAGTGCCGATGGCCCCTCTGCCAGAAGCGGCAAAGTCATGCCGGGCGATTCCCACTGGCTGAAATAAGGCACTTCCCTGGATTGCATGCCGGCTCCAGCCTTGCGTCTCGCATGAGAGACACAAGGCACCCCCTTAAAGCTGCGTGAGAGATAGCGACGGATTGGAGCGGGATTTTGACCCGTTGGAGCAGTTTTTCAGGACAAAGTGTGCAACGGTTTTCCGTCCGCACGTGCGTCACGACAAGGAGCGGTTCGTCGTTTCGTGAAACGACGAACCGCTCAAAGGGCGTGCCTTTGCTTGTTCAGCGCAGAGCGGCTGCGATGTTGCCGCCGTCCACCGTAGTCACGTCGGCAGTGGTGCGTTCGGCCAGCGCCTGGTGCAGGAAGGCCTGCGCCACGTCGTCGGCCGTCACTTCCTGTCCGAGTAGGTTGCCGGACATGTATTCCTTCTCCGACACGCCGCGCGCGCCGGAGCGGCTGGCGATCATGGCGTCGGTCAGAAGGCCGGAGCGGATGCGGTCGGCGTTGACAGCGTTGGAGCGGATGCCCTGCGCGCCGTAGTCCAGCGCGTATTGCCGGGACAGGAACAGCGTCGCTGCCTTGGGCAGCCCATAGGCGCCGAATTTCGGTCCGGGATTGACCGCCTGCTTGGAGGTGTTGAACAAAAGCACGCCGCCGGTGCCCTGCTCCAGCATGATGCGCACCGCGTTCTGCGCCGCCGACTGGTGGGCGAAGAAATTGAGCTCGAAGCTCTTGCGCAGCAGCCCATCGTCGAGCTCGCCGATCCGGCCTTCCCAGGCGGCACCGGCGTTCGAAACCAGGATGTCGACGCCGCCATAGACCGCGACCGCCTTGTCGAAGGCGGCGCGCATCTCGACCGGGTTGGTGATATCGGCGCCGACGCCGATCGAGTTGTTGCCGGCCGCCTTCGCCGCTTCAGCGGCTTTGGCCGGATCGAGGTCGACGATGACGGCATGCGCGCCGTTGGCGGCGAACAGTTTCGCCGTCGCCGCGCCGATCGCGCCGGCGCCGCCGGTGATCAGCACCACCTGGCCGGTCAGCGGCTTGGGCTTGTTGGAGGCGAGCTTGGCCTGTTCCAGCGACCAGTATTCGAGCGGGAAGAGGTCGGCCTTGGAGAGCGGCTGGAAATTGCCGATGGCTTCGGCGCCACGCACCGCTTCGATCCACATCTCGCCGACATCCGAGGCGATTTTCGCATCCTTCAGCGTGCGGCCATGGCCGAACATGCCGAGGCCCGGCACCAGCGTCAGGCGCGGCATCGGGTCGAGCATGGTGCGCTTGACGTCGTCCAGCGCGTCATTGGTCTCGAAATAGGCGCGGTAGTCCTTGGCGAAGGTCTCGACATGGCCGCGGATGATGGCCTTGTAGTCGCCGAGCTTGTCGGCGTCCGGCGCGGGCACCGCCATCGGACCAGTCTTGATGCGGATCGACAGGTCCGGCGTCGACACGCCGCGCCCGGCATAGTCGGCGATCTTTGCCGAATTGATGAAATCGACGATCGCGTCCGAGGTACGGAAGTCGCTGATCATACGGTCGAAGCGGCCTTCGCCGCGTGCCACCGCGACAGCGCCGCGCAGCGTCGGCGCGATGTCGCTTGGCCTGGCGAGTTTCGCCGGGAGCTCCGCCTTGGCCGCCTGCGGCTTGCCGTGCTTCGCGACATACTCCTCGGCGACATTCACGTAGTGGATCATCCGGTCATAGGCCTGCCGGGCATCGTCGCCGAAGGTGAAGACGCCGTGCTTGTCGAGGATCAGGCCTTCGACGCTTGGATCGGCATCGAAAACTTCCGCCGCAACCTTGGCGAGATCGAAGCCCGGCTTGATGTAGGGCACATAGCCCATTTTGCCCCCGAACACCTTTGCCACCAGCGCCTTGCTGTCTTCCTGGTCGACGATGGCCAGGATGGCGGTCGAATGCGTGTGGTCGACGAATTTGTGTGGCAGGAAGGCGTGCAGCAGCGTCTCGACCGACGGGTTGGGGGAGGCGGGATCGATGAGGTTGGAGCGCTGCAGCGCCACCATGTCCTCGTCGGAGAGCTTGTCCAGCGAACGCGCCTTGAGCAGCGCGCCCATCTTCACCGCCGGCAGGCCTTGCGGCTCGATGACCGCCATGTCCCAGCCGCTGCCCTTGACGCAGAGCACGTCCCATTCGTCGCCGACCAGATCGGTCGCCTTGGTCTTGCAGGAGGTGTTGCCGCCGCCATGCAGCACCAGCCGCGGCTCGCCGCCGAGAAGACGGGTCGTGTAGACGCGCAGCGCGAGATCGCGGCCGACGCCCTTCTTCGCATAGTCGTCGACCATCTTTTCCGCGTCGGCGTCGTTCCAAAGGTTCTTCATCTCGTTCCGTCCGATTCCGTCTTTTTGCTGCTCATGAACAGGAAGCCGCGACATCTTGATGACAGAAGCGGCGAGGGTAATTTTTACGAGGCCTTTTTGCTTGCCGCGCCCGCGTGATCGAGAAGACGCCCGGCCATATGCGCGCCGACCACCAGATGCGTGCAGAGCCCGCCGGTGATCGCCGCCAGCAGGGGCTCGAACTTGCTGTCCTCCTGCACCACCATCAGCCGCTTTTCGATGGCGCGCAGCGAGGCGAGCTCGGCGGAGATGACCCGCCGGTTGTAATCGCAGTCGAGCACTTCGCCGTTGGCGTCGATGACCTGCCCGGCGATGACGCCGGCAGCGCCTCGGCTGCGCAGCGCCGTCATTTCGGCCGGCGTCAGCGCGCCGCATTTCACCAGATGGCTGTCGGCGTCGACCGCGCCCACTGAGTAGAGCGCGAGGTCGCAGTCGCCGACGCCGGCAAGCTGGTCGCGGATCACCGGCTCGGCGCGCAGGCCCTGCGCCAGTGCCTCGGTCGACAGCACCAGCGGTGCGTAGAAATTGAGGCCCTTGGCGTTGAGCCGCCGCGCGATTTCCATCGTGCATTGGTCGGGCCGATAGGAATAGGGCGCGCCGAGATTGCCGCAGAGCTGCACCACGGTGACGTCCTGCAGGTCGGCATAGGACATGATGTCGGCGATGGTGTAGACGGTGCGGCCCCAGGCGACGCCGATGCGGTCGCCCTTCTTCACCAATTCGAGGAAGACGCTTGCCGCCAGCACCGCGATGTCGGTCGAGGAATCGGCGACATAGGCGTTTTCCGGGGCGATCCAGACGGCGTCGAGCTTGAAGGCATCCTCAACCTTGCGCGCCATGACGTCGTCGGTGAAGAGCTGCGTCGAAGTCGAGATGTTGACGATGCCGGTCTCGCGCGCCTTGCGCAGATACATGGCGACCGACGCGCGCGAAATCTTGAGCTGGTTCGCCACTTCGTCCTGGCGAAGGCCATGGGCATAGTAGAGCCAGGCGGCCTTGTGGATGAGCTGTTCTGCCGGTCGGATCGCCATGCCGCCTCCTCCGCTGACATTAGTCACGGCTCTCGACAAAAGTCAAATCTCGGTGGCTGGTGTAATCGCCTTCCGGCGCGGCTTGATCGAGACAGCCATTCTACCGGGCGCTCATATCATAGCATTTCCCGGTCGTTCAGGGGGATGGCATGATCGCCGGGCAATGGTTAGAAAGCTCGAAAAGACTTTTGGGGAGGACGGGATGGCCAATCCCTACGATACAAATCTCGACCGGAACGCTGCCAACCACCAGCCGCTGACGCCGCTCACCTATCTTGAGCGCGCGGCCAAGACCTATCCCGACCACGTCGCCATCATCCATGGCAGCCAGCGCATCTCCTATCGCGATTTCTGGCGGCGCTCGCTGAAGCTCGCTTCGGCGCTGACGAAGCACGGCGTCGGCAAGGGCGACACGGTGACGGTGATGCTGTCGAACACGCCGCCGATGCTGGAGGCGCATTTCGGCGTGCCGATGACTAGAGCCGTGCTGCATTCGCTGAACACCCGCCTCGATGCCGCCGTGATTGCCTTCCAACTCGACCATGCCGACACCAAAGTGCTGATCGTCGACCGCGAATTCTCCGGAGTGGTCAGGGAAGCGCTGGCATTGGCCAAGGCCAAGCCATTGGTAATCGACTATGACGACCCCGACTATGCCGCCGACGCACCCTATCCGAAGGGCGGGCGGATCGGCACGCTCGACTATGAGGACTTCGTCGCCGGCGGCGACGAGGCTTTCGCATGGTCGATGCCGGATGACGAATGGGACGCCATCTCGCTCAACTACACCTCAGGCACGACAGGCAATCCGAAGGGTGTCGTCTACCACCATCGCGGTGCGGCGCTCATGGCCTACACCAACACCATCCATGCCGGCATGGCCAAGCACGCGGTCTATCTCTGGACGCTGCCGATGTTCCACTGCAACGGCTGGTGCTTCCCCTGGACGCTCGCCGTGCAGGCCGGCACCCATGTCTGCCTGCGCTGGGTGCGGGCAAAGCCGATCTATGACGCGATCGCCGACCACGGCGTCACTCATCTCTGCGGCGCGCCGATCGTCATGTCGGTGCTGATCAACGCCAAGGACGAGGACAAGCGCCAGTTCCAACAGATGGTAACCTTCAACACGGCCGCCGCCCCGCCGCCGGAGGCCGTGCTCTCCGGCATGGCCGATGCGGGCTTCGGCGTGACCCATCTCTACGGCCTGACCGAGACCTACGGGCCGGCCGTCGTCAACGAATGGCACAACGAGTGGGACGAGTTGGAGAAAGGGCCGAGGACGGCGAAGAAGGCACGCCAGGGCGTGCGCTATGCCGCGCTCGAGGGGCTCACGGTGATGAACCCGGAGACGATGACGCAGACGCCGGCCGACGGCGAGACCATCGGCGAGGTCATGTTCCGCGGCAACATCGTCATGAAGGGCTATCTGAAGAACCGCAATGCGACCGACGAGGCCTTCGCCGGCGGCTGGTTCCACTCTGGCGATCTCGGCGTCATGCACCCGGACGGCTATATCCAGCTCAAGGACCGCTCCAAGGACATCATCATCTCGGGCGGCGAGAACATCTCGTCGATCGAGGTCGAGGACGCGCTCTACAAGCATCCATCCGTTGCCTCCTGCGGCGTGGTTGCCCGTGCCGACGAGAAATGGGGCGAGGTGCCGGTCGCCTATGTCGAGCTGAAGCCCGGCAAGACCGCTACCGAAGCCGAGATCATCGAGCACTGCCGGGGCCTGCTTGCTCGCTTCAAGGTGCCGAAGGCGGTGGTGTTCGCGGAGATCCCGAAGACGTCGACGGGGAAGATCCAGAAGTTCCGGCTGCGGGAAATGGCGAAGGGGGCGTAGCTCGCTCCTTCCAACGTGGCCCTGACGTCGACTGTTTGCGTCAGCATCCGCAACGATGGGACAGGGCCATCGGCTAATCGCGGACGTCGGTCATTGCTCCTCGCGACTGTCACCATCTGTCACCAATTATACGCGTACGTCGATTTCGCGTTGACATCTCGCTTCTTTCGATTTACGAGTGACGAAAGTTGAAATTCGTCACTAATCAAACGACAGAGAGCCATGTCAGAAGCCGCCAACATCGTGGCCGATCCCGCCAGACAGGAGAATGTGACCCGCATTCTCGACTGCGCCGAACGCTTGTTCCGGCACTACGGCTACGGCAAGACCAACGTCGCCGACATTGCCCGCGAGCTCGGCATGTCGCCGGCCAACATCTACCGTTTCTTCGCCTCCAAGGTGGAAATCCACCAGGCCGTTTGCGGCCGCATGCTCGGCGCCAGCTACGCGATGGCTTACGAGATCTCGCGCCTCCCGCTCAGCGCCGAGGAGCGGCTGCGCCGCTATGTGCATGCGCAATACAAGATGACGCTGGAAGTCATGCTCGACGACCAGAAGGTCCACGAGATGGTCATCGTCGCGCTCGAACGCGACTGGGGCGTCATCGACAAGCATGTCGACCGCATCCACGACCTGTTCGCCGAGGTGATCCGCGAGGGTATCGAGGCCGGCGAGTTCAGGAAGCAGGACCCTGTGATTGCGTCACGCTGCTTCGGCGCCGCCACCGTCATCCTGTGCCATCCGCAGATGGTCGCGCAGTGCCTTGCCAAGACTAACCGGGCGATGCCCGACGACCTCATCGAATACGCAATCAGAGCCTTGAAATAGCCGCTGCCCGCCGGGTGCCGGTCGACGTTCATTTCCAGTTCGGGAGTGCTAAGGTGTCTTTGTCCAATTCCATCCTCCGCAGGCTATCAGTCGCCGGCCTCGTCATCGCGGCTCTCGGCCTTGCCGGCTGCAGCCAGGAGAAAGCGGCGGTCGTCCAGGAGGTCGTCCGTCCGGTAAAGGTGGTCGAGATCGGCGAGGCGCAAACCACCCGCCAGCTCGATTATTCCGGTTCGGTGCGGGCCCGCACCGAGATGAACCTTGGCTTCCGCATCGCCGGCAAGGTCACCGAGCGTCTCGTCGATATCGGCCAGCATGTGAACGAGGGCGACGTGCTCGCCCGCGTCGATCCATCCGATTACGAGCTGTCGGTGAAGAGCGCTGAGGCGAGCCTCGATGCCGCCGAGCGTCAAGTCGAGACGGTCGATCTCGCCAAGAAGCGCGCAGAGCAGCTCTATGCCAAGAACTTCGCGCCGAAGTCGCAGCTCGATCAGGCGACACTGAGCTACGATCAGGCGGTGGCGACGCGCGATGCCGCCCGTTCGACGCTGGCCCAGGCTGAGAACCAGGTCCACTACACCGATCTCAAGGCCAGCAAGGCTGGCATCGTCACCGCCATCTCCGCCGATATCGGCCAGGTGGTCGGCGCCGGCACGCCTGTCATGACGGTCGCCGTCGACGGCGAGAAGGAAGTGCTGATCGCGGTGCCGGAAATGGACGTAGCCGGCTTCCGCCCGGGCAAGGAGGTCAAGGCGAGCTTCTGGTCGGACGACGCGCTCACGCTCGAGGGCAAGGTCCGCGAGGTGGCCGGCAGCGCCGATCCGCAGTCGCGCACTTTCGCGGTCCGTGTTTCGCTGCCCAATGATCCGCGCGTGCTGCTCGGCATGACAGCCAACGTCGCGGCGACCGTCGGCAGCAAGGCTCAGCTCGTGTCGATCCCGCTGACCGCGATGGCCGAGAAGGACGGCAAGCACATCGTCTGGACGGTCGACCGCGCGAGCGACACGGTGCATCCGCGTCCGATCAAAATTGCCAATTTCACCGCCGACGGTGTCGCCGTCGCCGATGGCCTGAAGCAGGGCGACGTGGTGATAGCCGCCGGTACGCAGTTCATGACCGAAAACCTGAAGGTCAAGTTTTCCGGCGACGTCGCCCAGCAGTCCGCCTCGGCGGAAGGCGACGTCGCGACCACCAGCAGCCTGCGCTAAACAGGCTTGACGAAAGCCTTTCCCGCTCTCGCTGCGCAAGCCGCGAGCCGGGGAGGGCATGGGTTCCGGGCGGCAGGCGCCCGATCGTGAGATGCCGGCATGTTGGTATCCCCCGCGCCACGGCCGCTTCAAACGCGATTGCGAGTCTCTCTCCGCTTGAGGTGCCTCGCCGCCCGGAAGCCCGACCGAGAATTCATGAGCAGCAGGGCAAGCGTGCCTTGCCGGCCAATTGGACTGGACTTGCGCCATGACCACCGACAGCAGCACCGAAAAGCGGCCCTTCAACCTCTCGCGCTGGGCGATCGGACATCCGAGCATCGCCCGCTTCCTGTTTGGCCTGATCATCCTGGCCGGCGCGCTCGGCCTGATGCGCATGGGCCAGAAGGAAGACCCAGACTTCACCTTCCGCGTCATGGTGGTGCAGGCGGTGTGGCCTGGCGCCTCGATCCAGGACATGGAAGACCAGGTGGTCAACAAGATCGAGCGCAAGCTGCAGGAAACGCCGCATCTCGATTTCGTGCGCTCCTACACCCGTGCCGGCAGCGCCATCATCACCCTGCAGGTCAAGGGCGACACCAATGCCGAAGAGGTGAAGGACGCCTTCTACCAGGTGCGCAAGAAGGTCGGCGACATCGCCAATGAACTGCCGCAGGGCTTGCTCGGCCCTTATTTCAACGACGAGTTCGGCGACACCTTCATCACGCTGCATTCGATCAGCGGCGACGGCTTCACTTATCCGGAGCTGAAGAAATTCGCCATCCAGGCGCGCGACATGCTCCTGGCGACGCCGGGCGTCGAGAAGGCAGTCATCATCGGCGACCAGCCCGAGAAGATCTATATCGACGTCTCGTCCAAGGCGCTTGCCGAGCGCGGCCTGACGATAGTCGACCTGCAGAACGCAGTGAAAGGCCAGAACGCCGTCGATCCGGCCGGCTCGGTCGACACCGGCCTGCGCTCGGTGCGCATTTCGGTCGAGGGCGACGTCGCCAAGGCCGCCGACATCCGCGAACTGAGACTGCGCGCCGGCAACCAGGTGACGCGTCTCGGCGACATCGCCACGGTCACCTCCGGCCTCGAGGATCCGTACCAGCGCAAATACCGCTTCAACGGCCACGAGAGCGTCCAGGTCGGCGTCGTCATGGCCAAGGGTTTTAACGTCAGGGACGTCGGCAAGGATGTCGAAGCGACCTACAAGCGCTTCGAGGAAGGCCTGCCTTACGGCGTTGCGGTCGACCAGGTCTCCGACCAGCCGGAGGTCGTCAAGGACGCCGTGAACGAGTTCATGGAGGCGCTCGGCGAAGCGCTGCTCATCGTGCTTGTCGTCTCGTTCCTGTCGATCGGCTGGCGCTCCGGCCTGGTGATCGCGATCGCCATTCCGCTGGTTTTAGCCGCCACCTTCGCCATCATGTATGAGATCGGCATCGACCTGCAGCGCATCTCGCTCGGCGCGCTGATCATCGCGCTAGGCCTGCTCGTCGACGACGCCATGATCGTCGTCGAGATGATGGAGCGAAAGCTCGAGGAGGGCCTGGTCAAGATCGAGGCGGCAAGCTTCGCCTATTCGTCCACCGCCTTCCCGATGCTCACCGGCACGCTGATCACCACGGCCGGCTTCATCCCGGTCGGCTTCGCCGCCTCAACCGCCGGCGAATATGTGCGCACGCTGTTCTATGTCGTCGGCATCGCGCTGGTGGTGTCGTGGTTCGTCGCCGTCTATTTCACGCCGTGGCTCGGTTACATGATCCTGAAGCAGCGCAAGCACGCCGGCACCCATCACGACGTCTTCGACACGCGCTTCTACCGGCGGCTTCGTGCGACGGTCACTTGGGCGGTGCGCCACCGCATCATCGTGCTGGTGATGACGCTGGTCACCTTCGGCACCAGCCTGTGGGCCTTCCAGTTCATTCCGCAGAACTTCTTCCCGCAGTCCTCGCGCCCGGAAATCCTGGTCGATCTCTGGCTGCCGGAAGGCACCTCAATCAAGGAGGTCGAGACGCAGGCCAAGGCGCTGGAATCAAGGATGATGGACGACCAGGACAAGCGCTTCATCGCCACTTACATCGGTGAGGGCGCGCCGCGCTTCTTCCTGCCGCTCGACCAGCAGCTCAGGAACCCGAACTTCGCCCAACTCCTGGTGATGGCCAAGGACGAGCCGGCGCGCGAGCGCCTGATCGTCAAGCTGCGCTCTATCCTCGCCAAGGACTTCCCCTCGATCCGCGCCAAGGTCGACCGCCTGTTCCTCGGTCCGCCGACCGGCTGGCCGGTGCAGATGCGCATCATGGGTCCGGACCGACAGGAAGTGCGCCGCATCGCCGACGAGGTGAAGGCGAGGTTCCAGGCCAATCCGCTGCTCGGCGCCGTCCATGACGACTGGCTGGAGCCGGTGCCGGCGATGAAGCTGGTCATCGACCAGGACCGAGCCCGCGCACTCGGCGTCACCTCGCAGCGCATCCGCCAGACGCTGCAGGCCACCATGTCCGGCGCGCCGCTCGACGACTTCCGCGACGGCGAAGAGACGGTCTCCATCGTCGCCCGCGAGCCGGACGCGACGCGTCACCTGCTCTCTTCGGTCGACTCCGTCTACGTCCCGACCGACTTCGGCGGCTCGGTGCCGCTGTCGCAGGTGGCCAAGATCGTGCCCGTCATGGAGCAGGGCATCGAATGGCGACGTGATCGCCTGCCCACCATCAGCGTGCGCGCCACGCTGCCGGACGGCGTGCAATCGAACGACGTTGTCACCAAGATGTACAACGACATGAAGGACCTGCGTGCCGGCCTTGCGCCCGGCTACAAGATCGAGATCCAGGGCGGTGCGGAAGACTCGGCCGAAAGCCAGGCCTCGATCGCCGCCAAGGCGCCGATCATGCTCGCCATCATCGTCATATTGCTGATGGTCCAGCTACAGCATTTCGGCAAGTCGATGCTGGTGCTGGCCACCGGTCCGCTGGGCATCATCGGCGCCGCGGCAGCGCTTCTGATCAGCGGCGCGCCGTTCGGCTTCGTCGCCATCCTCGGCGTCATCGCGCTGCTCGGCATCATCATGCGCAACTCGATCATCCTGGTCGACCAGATCGACCAGGATATCGCGGCCGGCATGGAGCGATCGGAGGCGATCGTCGGCGCGGCCGTCCGCCGCTTCCGGCCGATCATGCTGACGGCGCTGACCGCGGTCCTGGCGCTGATCCCGATCTCGCGCGCCGTCTTCTGGGGGCCGCTGGCCTACGCCATGATGGGCGGCATCCTGGTCGCCACCGTGCTCACCATCCTGGTGCTGCCGGCGGGCTATGCGCTGTTCTTCGCCCGCGAGGCCAAGAAGGCCAAGACCGACGAGCCGGCGCCGGAGCCGGAACAGATCGAAGGCATCGAAAGACCGCAGCTGGCGCTGGCTGCGGAATAGAGCATGATCCCGAAAAGTGCGTAGCGGTTTTCGGAAAAGATTATGCTGAAATGAGGAGACAGGTGGCAACCTCGCATCATCCGCCATCGGCGAACGCCGATGGCGGATGACGCGTATTCGGGGTAGCGGCGTGGGAACGTTGGCTGACGCCCTCAGCCGAGCTCCTCGGAATGCGCGATCGCGACGCCGTATTCGGCGGCCGAATCGAGCAACGTGTGCCACAGGCTCTCGGCAAAGGTCGCGAACACCAACAGGTTGAACACGGCCTGGCCGTCCGCCCGGTCCTTGCCGCGCCAAAGCGTGACGCTGGTGTGGTCCATCGAGGTGGCGGCGGCCGCGCCGACCGGGAACAAATCGGGGTACAGGTCGATCGACGACAGCTTGGCGAGCATCGTTCGCGCCTTGGCGCCGGTGAGGCTGATCAGAACCCGCGCATGCGATTGATCGGAAAGCGAGGTCGAGACTGCGAAGGCTCGGCCAAGCGCCTCCATCGTGTGCTTGCCGCCTTTAGACAGCACGAGGAACTGATCCGGCCCGGACCAGATCAACGTGGCATCCGCGGTGCCGACTGCCTTCGGCGTTTCGGGCGCGGCGACACCGAAGCGAGCCTTCGCAGCTTTGGCCATCTCCGCGGCCTTGCCGCGCCGCGCCATGACCTGGATGAGGTCGAAATTGCGGATTTCTGTCAGCGCCACGCCGGCTTCACCCTGCGCGCCATAAGAGCCAGCTACCAGTGTGCGGTGGAGTGGACTGCGGACGTCCCAGGAAAAATCAGTCACGCTGGCGCCCTCCATCCCGGTCGTAGAAGACGGAATTACAGAGCTCGACATCGTAATCCTCGCCGCGCAGCGGATCATGCGCGCGCACGATCTCGCCGATGCGCTCGCGCCCGCGTTCGACAAGGCCGAGTCCGATCCACTGGTCGAGCACCGGCGAGAAACAGACCGAGGTGACATAGCCCTGGTCGTTGTCGGGACCAGGTGTCTCGCCTTTCGGAATGATATGCGCGCCGGAGCGCAGGCGGCGCGCCTTGTCGGTCGGCTTGATGCCGACCACCACCTGCCGGTTCGCTGCGATCAGCGCCTCACGGCCGGCCATGACGCGGCCGATGAAATCCTTCTTGGTCGACATCATCTTGCCGAGGCCGAGATCGGCCGCCGTGGTGGTGCCGTTGAGCTCCGGCCCGGCGACATGGCCCTTTTCGATGCGCATCACACCGAGCGCCTCGGTACCGTAGGGCGTCACGCCGAATGGCTTGCCGGCGATCATCAGGTTGCGCACCAGCGCGTCGCCATAGCGCGCCGGCACCGAGATTTCGAACGCCATTTCGCCAGAGAAGGAGATGCGGAACAGCCGCGCCTTGATGCCGCCGCGCAACTTGACCTCGCGCGCGCCCATGAACGGAAAGCCTTCGTTCGAAAGGTCTTCCACCGGATCGACGATCGCCTTCAGCAGGTCCCGGGTC
Organism: Mesorhizobium captivum; assembly: GCF_033977165.1. Taxonomy (NCBI): domain Bacteria; kingdom Pseudomonadati; phylum Pseudomonadota; class Alphaproteobacteria; order Hyphomicrobiales; family Phyllobacteriaceae; genus Mesorhizobium; species Mesorhizobium captivum. Next base: position 3,238 of record NZ_JAVIJB010000068.1, on the reverse strand, counting down.
TTCGGCCCGGCGATCGAGAATTGCGCCCACTGGTCGGAGACCGAGGTCAGCTGCACGTCGAGCTCGGGGAACAACACCTGGCGGCAGAATTCGAGATGCTGCATCACCAGCCCCGCCTTGGCCGTGGTGGTGGTGAGGAAGTAGTGATCCTCGGCCAGCCGCGAGGTCGTGCCGTCGTCATAGACGATGCCGTCCTCGCGCAGCATCAACCCGTAGCGCGCCTTGCCGACGGCGAGGCTGGAGAAGGAGTTGATGTAGACGCGGTCGAGGAAGGCGCCGGCATCTGGACCGTGCACGTCGATCTTGCCAAGTGTCGAGACATCACAGAAACCGACGCCGCCGCGCACCGCCTTGACCTCGCGGGTCACCGACTCCAGCCAATCCTTCTCGCCGGCGCGCGGGTACCATTGCGCGCGTTTCCACAGCCCGGTGTCGACAAAAACGGCACCGTGTTCGGCCGCCCAGTGATGCGATGGCGTCAGCCTGGTCGCATGAAAATTCTCGTCGCGGTGATGGCCGGCGAAAGCGCCGATGGCGACCGGCACGTAAGGCGGCCGGTAGATCGTCGTTCCCGTCTCGGGAATGGATTTACCCGTGACCGCCGCCATGATGGCGAGGCCGGCGACGTTGGACGTCTTGCCCTGGTCGGTCGCCATGCCGAGCGTGGTGTAGCGCTTCAGATGCTCGACCGAATGAAAACCTTCGCGCTGCGCCAGTTCGACATCGGAAGCCGTGACGTCATGCTGCTGGTCGACAAAGGCCTTGCCCTTGCCGGCGACATGCCAGAGCGGCGTCACCGAAAAGGCCTCGTCGTCGGCGACCGGCATAGACCCCGCATTGCCGCTCCGTCCGGCATCGCGCGCCGCAGCGGCGCCGGCCTCGAAACCTTCGCGCAGGCAGGCGCCAAGGCCGAATGCGCCGTTGGCGGCGCCCGCTGCCACCATGCCGGGCGGTGCGTCGCCTGGCACGAAGGCGGCGATGTCGTCGCGCCATTTCGGCCGGCCGCGATGATAGGAGGTGAGCCCGACCGCCGGGTTCCAGCCGCCGGAGATTGCGAGCCCTTCCGCCTCGACCTCGGCGCGCGCGCCGCCGGTCAGCGAGACGGAAATCTTGCGCACGCCATGCTTGCCGCCGTCGACACCGCTGACGGAGCCGTTGAGCACCGGGAAGCCGCCCTTGCTGGCAAGCGAGCGATGGGTGGGCGAGATCTCGGGTCGCGCATCGATTACCGCCGCAACCTGCAGCCCGGCGGCGAGTGCAGTCTCCACCGTGCGCCAGCCGTCCTCATTGTTGGTGAAGAGCGCGATACGCCGTCCCGGCGTCGCGGCGTAGCGATTGATGTAGCTGCGCATCGCGGACGCTATCATCACGCCGGGCGTGTCGTTGCCGGCAAAGACGATCGGCCGTTCGATCGAGCCGGCGGCGACCACGCAGCGCTTGGCCACGATGCGCCACAGCCGCTGCCGCACCTGATGCTCCGGCGGCACCGGCACATGGTCGTTGACGCGTTCGGTCGCGCCATAAGTGCCGCCGTCATAGACGCCGAACAGCGTCGTGCGCGTCATGATGCGCACATCCGGCATCGCAGCGAGTTCGCCGAGCGTGCGCGCGATCCACTCGGCCGCCGGCAGCCCGTCGATCGTGCCGCCATCGGCAAGCAGGCGGCCGCCGAGGACGAAATCCTCCTCGCACAGAATGACGCGCGCGCCGCAGCGCGCGGCGGCCAAAGCCGCCGCCAGGCCGGCCGGGCCGGAGCCGGCAATCACCACATCGCAATGCGCCCAGGCCTTGTCGTAGTGATCGGGATCGGAGACGCCTGCCGCGCGGCCGAGGCCGGCGGCACGGCGGATCGCCGGCTCATAGATCGCTTCCCAGAACTTCGCCGGCCACATGAAGGTCTTGTAGTAGAAACCGGCGACGAAGATCGGCGCGAAGAGCTGGTTGATCGACATCAAGTCGAATTTGAGCGACGGCCAGCGGTTCTGGCTGGTTGCTTCGAGCCCTTCATAGAGCTCGGCCGTCGTCGCCTTGGTGTTCGGCTCGCGCCTGGCGCCGCCGCGCAGTTCGACCAGCGCGTTCGGCTCTTCCGAGCCGGCCGTGAGGATGCCGCGCGGGCGATGATATTTGAACGAGCGGCCGACCAGCTTGACGCCGTTGGCGACCAGCGCCGAAGCGAGCGTGTCGCCCTTGAAACCCGAAAAGGTCTTGCCGTCGAAGCGGAAGCTGAGCTCTTCCGAGCGGTCGATAAGGCCGCCGGTGGCCAGACGGTTTGCCTGACTGCCGCGCATCATGCACCAACCTTGGCCGCGCCGGCGCCCGCTGCCGGCTCAACGGAAGAAATCTCATGCGTCAGCGTGTTGCGGGTGACCTTCAGCCAGGCCCGGCAGCCGCCGCCGTGATACCAATGCTCGCTCATTGCGCCGGCGATGTTGTCGCGCAGGTAGACGTAGTCGTAGACGGCGTCCTCGCCGGCATCGGCCGCGGGGCGTTGCGGCTTGGCGTCGCCGAGATAGGTGAACTCGCCGAGTTCGCGTTCGCCGCAGAAGGGACAGACTATGCGCATATCTTCCGGCCGCCTCAGAGCATGATGCCGAAAAGTGTGGAGCGGTTTTCGGAGGACATCATGCTCTATCTCTCTAGTGCAGGTTCGGTTGGGCGCCCTGGCCCTTCTCGTCGATCATGGCGCCGCGCTGGAACCGGTCGAGGCGGAACCGCGCGGCCTCCTTGTGCGATTGATCGCGGGCGATGAGATGGGCAAAGACGAAGCCGGAGCCCGGCGTCGCCTTGAAACCGCCATAGCACCAGCCGGCATTGAGATAGAGGCCCTCGACCGGGCTCTTGTCGATGATCGGCGAGCCATCCATCGACATGTCCATGATGCCGCCCCACTGGCGCAGGAGCCGCACGCGGCCGATCATCGGGATCAGCGCCATGCCGCCTTCGCAGACATCTTCGACGACCGGCAGGTTGCCGCGCTGGGCGTAGGAATTGTAGCCGTCGATGTCGCCGCCGAAGACCAGCCCGCCCTTGTCGGACTGACTGACATAGAAATGCCCGGCGCCGAAGGTCATGACGTTGGGCAAGAGCGGCTTGATCGCTTCCGACACGAACGCCTGCAGCACATGGCTTTCGATCGGCAGGCGCAGTCCGGCCATCGCAGCGACGCGCGAGGAAGAACCAGCCACCGCCATGCCGACCTTGCCGGCGCCGATCCGGCCGCGCGAGGTCTCGACGCCGG
>NZ_JAVIJB010000067.1:0-26601 GCF_033977165.1 Mesorhizobium captivum | reverse complement strand
TGAACAGCAGCCTGTCATTGTTGCCGTTGTAGCCGGCTTCGTTGATGATGTCGTTGCCGTCGCCGCGAGCGTAAACATAGGTGTCGTCGCCGCCGGCGCCGTTCAACGTATCGTCGCCTGCCTTTCCGCGAATCGTGTCGGCAGCACTAAACCCGGAGATGGTGTCGTTGCCGGCGCTTGCCGCCTGATCGAGCAGCTTGACCCTGATGTCGGCCCTTGTCCAGGTAGTCCCGTCGGCGAAGACGACCTTGTCGACGCCCTGGCCGCTCACGTCCTCGAGACTATTCTTGAGGAGCACAGAACCATCGTCACCGGCGCCCGGCGTGCTCTCGGCGATCATCACGGTCACGTCGTTGCCGTTGCGTACCAGGGTCACGGCCGAGGGATTGATGTCGGTGAACAACAGCCTGTCATTGTTGCCGTTGTAGCCGGCTTCGTTGATGATGTCGTTGCCGTCGCCGCGAGCGTAAACATAGGTGTCGTCGCCGCCGGCGCCGTTTAAGGTGTCATTGCCATGCCGCCCATTCATGATTCCCGAGGCGGCAGAGCCTACCAAGTTGTCATCACCATCCGTTGCCGAATCGGACACCGACATCTGGCGCAGCATATCCGCGTTCCAGACGGTGCCGTTGTCGAATTCGATGATTTCGATCCCATATTGATCGTAATGGTAGCTGCCGCTCTGTGGGCCGGTGACGGTGAGACTCCCGCCGTTCCCAGCGCCGAGTGGGCTCTCCGCTATCTGAATGACAAGATTGCCGTTCAATCGCGAGAAGCTCACCTGAGCAGGATCGATGTTGTGCAGGCGGATGCGATCATTCGACCCACTCTCCGCAACTGTCTCCAGAATGACGTCGTCGCCATCGCCGCGGGTATGTTCATAGATGTCATTGCCGACATTGCCATCAAGCGTGTCGTTGCCGGTGCCGCCAATAAGCGTATCGTTGCCGAGATAGCCCACCAAAATGTCGTTGCCGGCGCCGCCATCGAGCCTGTCGTTGCCCGAGCGGCCGTCAAGCAGATCGTCGCCTGTCCCGCCGATCAGAACATTGTCACCGGCATCGCCATGGATCTCGTCGTTGAAGGTCGTTCCCGTGATGTTTTCCAAGCTCCGCAGCGTCGCAATGAGCCGCAGGTTTTCGGCCTGCAGTTGTGGCGTATCGCTGGTCTTGGCTTCGCCCTGGTTCTCGACAAGATCGACATGGATCGCCGTGTCGAAACTGGCGAACGTCGCGGTGTCGGTCCCCGCGCCTCCGTCAAGTGCATCGACGTCTCCGGCCTCGGCGATGCTCAACACCAGCGTGTCGTTGCCGGTGTCACCGAACAACAGGTCGGAGCCGGCCTTTCCGTCGATGAAATCGTTGCCGTTGCCGCCTTCCAGCCGCTGATCGAGGTAAGAACCCACAATCGTATCGCTCTGGCTGGTTCCCACGTAGAAGGCCGAGCCCTCCTGCGCCCAGAAACGGATGTCTTCACGGTTCCAAACCGTGCCGTCAGCAAAGACAAGACGGTCCAGCCCCCGGCCGGATGTGGCGCGACCCGAGAACGCGCCCACATCGGTGATCTGCTGGCCGGTTGCCGCGATGGCAATGTGAAGATCGCTCCCAGTCACGGAAAGTGCGACGTCTTCGGCATTGATCCCCGATAACATCAACGTATCGGTCTCGGTGAGGAACGTTGAGCCGTCAACGATGACATCATTGCCATCCCCCAGATGGTATATATAGGTATCGTTCCCATTCGCGCTTCCGGGATTGTAGCTCTGCCAATAGGACGGCGCGGAGACGATCAAATCGTCCCCCAGATCGCCGACAAACGTATTGTCCAGGATATCCTGGTTACTCTGGATCGTGTCGTTCGTATCGGTGCCGCGATACCAGCCCTTAGCCTGCATGGCCGCCCTGTCCCACACAACACCGTTGGCGAACTCGATAGCGTCCACGCTTTGATGGGCGCCTGAATAGAAAGCGGCGTTCGTGATCGTCTGTCCCGTCACGAGATCCTTGATGAGAAGATCGCCTCCGGCCCTCGAAAGTTCGACTTCATCGTCGTCGATGCCGATCAATCGGAGCGTGTCTACCTCTGTAGCCGAGGTGGAACCGTCAAAGATGAAGTCATTTCCGTCGCCATGACGATAGATGAATGTATCGCTACCGTTGTTGTCGCCAGGATTCCAAGACTGCCAATAGGAAATGGCAGACGCGATCGTATCGTCACCCGTGCCCCCATCGAAGGTCTGGTCCCAGGCTGCGTTGTCTTGCAGATAATCCCGGGAACTTGTCCCGCTTATCCAGGTCGGCTCCGCATGCGCCTTGATTTGCGCGCGATCCCAGGCAACGCCGTTGGCGAATTCGATCCGGTCGATCCCCACTCCTGCCGCGTAGAGGAACTCTTCGCTGGTGACCGTTTCATTCGTCTCCAGCATCCTGATGACGAGATGAGAACCGCTATAGGAGAGCTCCACCTCCTCTGGATTGATATCGACCAGGACCAGCCGGTCGACTTCGGTCAACGACTTCGAACCATCGTTGATGATGTCGTTGCCGTCCCCCTTTCGATAAATGAAAGTGTCGCTGCCTGTATTGGAGCTATCAAAATCGGTGCTACGCGAGCCGCCGGCATTCACATGACCGGCCAGCATGAGGTCATCCCCCTTGCCTCCGTCGTAGACGTCATCTTCGGCACCCCAGTCCTGAAGGAAGTCAGAACCGTCTCCGCCAAGGAGCCGATCGCTGCCGGCACCACCCAACAGCACGTCGTTGCCCGCGCCGCCATAGAGGAGGTCGTTGCCGTTGCCACCGTCGAGATAGTCGTTACCTCGCGCATCCGACAGCGCAAATCCCAGATGCCCGGTCACAGGCTCGTCGCCGAAGAGTTCATCGTTGCCGTCCCGCCCTAACAAGGAATCGTTGCCCCTACCCCCGATCAGGACGTCGTCGCCGCCGCGGCCATCCATCGAATTGTGGCCATCGGTTGCGGCGGCGAACAGCGCGTTGTCGGCGGAAAAAACATCGCTGTAGTTATCGTTTCCTTGCGAGTCGACGAAACCAGTGAAGGGATCGTGTGGACCGATCATGAACCCATGCGGACCCGCGACGAGCGGCGGACTACCTGCTATGACGCCAGTGTTCCCAAATTCGTCAACGAAATAAGCCCATTGGAGGCCGCCGTTGACATACTCACTCCACGTCCAGAAATCCCGGCCAAGATAATCCTCACCTGTCTTATGGAAGATCTGTTCTCTTGATAGCGTCGTTCCGCCGGCAAACGTAATCTGATCGATGCCGTAAGCCCTTACTCCCCAATCGTCGATTAGATTGTCGGCGCCTGTGAAGAAACTACCGACCGAAATAACCTCACCTGTCGACTGCACGGTAATATTCAGGCTGTCACCGGAGTAGGAGAATTTGACGTCGGTGACGTAGACCCCCGAGAGGATCAACTTGTCGATTTCAGCCGCATTGTTGCTGCTGTCGATGATGGTGTCGCTGCCGTCACCCTTGTGCCAGATATAGGTGTCGGCGCCAGATCCGCCCGACATAGTATCGTTGCCGTGACCTCCGTCGAAATTGTCATCAAGATCCGACCCCGACAGGCCATTCGGCCGATCGTCTCCTCTGATCCATGCCGCTTTCGCGATCGTTTGCCGATCCCACACTGCACCGCTTGCGAATTGTATCTGATCGATACCCCAACCGTTGGCGTTCCAATAATTTGGCGAATTTCCAGCGCCGCTATCGCGGAAAAACGACTGATCGGTGATCACTTCCCCTGTTGCCAGGATCTTGATCAGCAAAGCATCGCCGGCGCGCGACAATTCCACGTCTGAAGGCATGATGTTGGCCAGCACCAGCCTGTCGTTTTCGGTTTTGACGCCACTGGTGTCGTTAATGACGTCGAAACCATCGCCCGCGGCATAAAGGATCTTGTCATTGCCGCCGCTGATCCTGATCTTGTCGTGGCCCTTGCCGCCCTGCAGGACGTCGTTGCCCGCGGTGTCCTGAACGAGATTGTCCCGGCCATCGCCGACCGAGGTCGTTAGGCCACGGATCTGCTCGCGGTTCATGACCGAACCGTCGGCGAAGCGGATTTCGTCGATACCGCGATTTTTCACCCCCCAATCGGCGAAGAAGTCCTCTGTCACGATCTTTTCGGTCGTGCCCGATATCTTCAGGATCAGATCGTCGCCGATGCGCTCGAACGTGAGATCGGTCGCTGCAAGATCGGTGAGGAACAAAGTGTCCTTCTCTACCTGGGAGGTCGAGGAGTCGCGGATATAGTCCGTGCCGTCGCCGCGCGAATACACGAACAGGTCGCTGCCCGCGCTCGAGACCAGCAGATCGTCACCCTTGCCGCCGATGAAGACATTGTCGCCTGCGGTCCGCACCATGCCGTCGGCGCTATCGCTGCCGAGCGCGGCCGTGCCGCCGACGATCTCGGTGGCGATCAGCCGCAGATCGTGATCGGCGATCGTCGAAAGCACCGTGCTGGCGGTTGTCACATAGGCAGCGCGGTTGCCCTCGAAGGCAGCCGAGACAATTCCGTCCAAGCCCGCAATCGTCTTGGACAGATATTTTGCTGCAGCGCCCGCGCCCTCCGGCATCATTCCCTTGATGAGGTCGAGCACCATGCCGACATTGCCGGGCGTCTCGGGCGGCGTGGTGCCTTCGGGCCATTCGTGGCGGAAGTCGAGCAAAGCGTAGAAGAAATACGGGCTTTCCAGCGCAGCGGTCAGATCACCGCCTCTTGCGATCGTGCTGCCGGCAGTTTGCGCCAGGAAGGCGGTGAGCATCGCATCGACGATCTGATCGAAACTCGCCTCGATGTTGGCGCCGAACTGTTCCGTCGTCGGCGAGCTCGTCGTCTGCTGCCCCGCATAGATTTCCTTGTATTCGACGCCGAAGAATTTCTCGACGAAGGCCAGGTGCTGGGCATCGACATATTGCCCGCGCGATCCATCCGCGACGCCGTCCACCGACGCCCAGCGCAGCATCAAATCCTCGAAGGCGGCGCGCAATTGTTCGGGCGACATTGTTGCAGCCGCGTCAGTCAGCGCCGTCCAATCCGCATTGAAGACGGCGTCTTGCGTTGCCTTCCAGGCGGTTGAATTGATCTGCCCCGAGCCTGGAAGCTGCGGCAGCTTGTCGACGCCCTCGGCCGGCGTGAAATTCGGCGTATTATCGGCGCGCGTGTCCTGTCTGTCGGTCTGGAAATAGATCGTCTGGGCGGTCCCGGTCGTTCCATTGGCCCGCGTAAACGACGCTTCGTAACCGACATCATGGCCGGCATTGGTTCCGGTAACGTCGGTCCGCGTCAGCGAGATTGAACTGATGCCGGCCTCGGTAAGCGTCACCATCTCGCCTGCGTCGACCGCGCCGTCCTGGTCCAGGTCCTGCCAGACTTTCAGCGTGCCGAAGACGGCGTCAGAGTCATCGATCTTGCCGTCGCCATTGCTATCGAAGGTCTCCAGCACGGCGAATCCGTCCTGGGTGGAAGAACCGAAAAGTTCGGAAGCGCCGTCCACGATGCCGTTTCCGTTGGCATCCCGAACCAAGATTCCATCATCGCCCGACACCCAGCCGGTACGCTCGGCAAAGCCATCGGTGTCGTAGTCGAAGTGAACCGTAGAGCCTGCTAGCGGCGAAAGATGAACGCCATCGCCGTTTAGGTCGAGGATCAGGGGATCGCGAATGATATTGAAAAGCGGTTCAACTAGACCGACATAGGAAATCGGAAAATCGCTCAAGTGCTGAAACAGATCGTCAAACAGTTTCCCCGCGAAGTCGAATATGTTCTCAATCTGCTCCCAATGATCATATACAATCTGTCCAGCAGTGTAAAATATTGGCAACAAAGCTAATATCGGCGTCGCGGGAGATATAATAACGACAGCAGCTACACCTAGGGTGACTCCGAGAACGCCAGCAAACAATCTCGACGTTAGATCGAGGCTCTTTTCTATATCGCCAGAATCGATCGCTTGCTCTATAGCAGTTATGTCAACTGCAACGGATATGCCGAGAGAAATCGGACCAGCTATGCGCGCAACATCTGCAAATGCTTGACTTATAATCGCCCGCTGCTCTAAAGTTGGCGACCCAACGTACAACGAAATCTGCTTCGCGCCAAACAATGTCGCCGACATAAGGGTGGAGCTTGTCTTTAGGAAATTTAGTATCGACGTCGACGGATAGCCGTCAGGGAATTTTTCCTGCTCCCAAGACCGAAACCAGTCTTCAAATTCTTCTTGGCTAATGTCAATCATTGCTATTTCTTTCCTTTAGGAACCCAAGGTATAAACACGCAATAGCCAGAATAACTATCGTCGACCCCAAAGAGGCGTCCTTAGCCAAAAAGGAGAATAGGTAGATAGCCGTCAAAAAAACAATGGAGGCGGAGACATTTATAGCCGACAACCTCCATCTAAATGGCGATAAATACCCAACAAGCAATACAAGAATCGGAAACAGATAGCGAAAACTTGGAAATAGACTAAGAATTATATTGATAACAATTATGCCGGAAGCAGAAATTCCGAGGAACAACAAAATATAAAAGAGCGTTGACCGGCCGTTCATTTCGCTAATTGCCCTCGCCCATTATGAAAAGCGATCGGCCAATCGGCCTTCGTTGCGCTATCCAAACCAAGCGATCAGGACGCTCGCCTATTGCCATGATACGCCACCTAGCGCAGTTAGCTGCCGACACTCATAATCATACCTATGAATTCTCATTACGTGCTTCCGCCGATCTAAAATTGTGCCTCCGCCGATCTAAAATTCGGAACATCCTGACGCAAGCAGACCGACAGCACCAAACGGCGCCCCCCCTTCGGCTCGCACAGAACGACAGATGCCAAGCGTAGCACCCGACAAACCATGAATCTCCGCCGCTTTTTGGGATTGCCGCGATTTCGCTGCACTACCCCCGCAACAGTTTCGGTAACATAGCCGTGATCAACTGTTAAGACCTTCGTGCGAGCGAATCCGAAATATTCCTGAATTTAGTTGCGGCTAATATACACAGTTGCTTGCCGTACTACCCGGGGAAAGGCGGGCCAATATACATCGGCACAAACGTACGCAAACAAGGTACAATTTTACTTTTTGTTCTTATTTGCCACATAGCCTATCTGGTACGCAATCGTGTCAGCGTCCCTTGGAAAATGCTTGCGATGCCAACAATCCGGGCGTTTTGCAGCCATCCCCCTTCCCCGGTCGCAATCGTCTGGCTGGCGCTCAGCGCTGCTCTGAGCCTGGCTGCTGATGCAAGGCACAATGCCCAATGGCGACGTCGACGACGTGCTGAAGCTGCATGAGATCAGGCATCTTCTACAAACAGGCAATCCGTTCGACCGAGCGCTGACCGGCATCGCGCAGCCCGAACCAATGATCTCGCACTGGCCGTGGATCATCGACGCGCCCTATGCGTTGCTGGCGGTAGCTATTGCGCCAGTTGTTGGGATGGAGGCTGCCATCTCGGCCGCAGCATTCATCGTGCCGCTGTTGCTGCTCCTGGTTGCGATAACCTTGCTTTTCCAAGTGATCAGAGAACTCGAGTTCGAACATCCCGGTGCAGTGCTGGCCGTCGCTGCCTTTGCTGGGTTGCCGTCATTCTCGGAATTGCAACCCTGGCATATCGATTACCACAATCTGCAGATGCTCATCCTCCTCGGCGAGGCATTACTGACAATCCGCGCCGGGCGGATTGCCACCGGATTGAATAGTGCCTTGATGGCTCTGTTTACGGCGATCAGCGGCGAAATGGCGCCGTTCATTGCTCTGCCGGCGGGCTTATACGCATTGGCTTTCATCACCGGAAAAAGCGAGTCAGGGAAGGATCTCAAGGCATACGGCCTGGAACTGGCGGCAACCGGTATTGCGGTATCTTTGTAGTGGTGGGACCCCATGCTTACACCAGCGCTGCCTGCGACCGCTATTCGCTTCTGCACCTCACGGCGCTTGTGATCACCGGCGTCGTGCTTGCAATCGTCTCCGCTGCGGATATGGCCGGAGGCTGCGGACACGGGCCATGTGTTTTTCTAGCAGGCGCTTGTGCGACAGCTGCGCTGCTTGTCGTCTTTTTCCCCAGTGTTCGGGCGGCCCACTAGTCAGCCTGAGCGACTACGCACGCGACAATTGGCTTTCGCGCATCGAACAGGAACGAGCGCAACGGCGGTCGATCTCATTCCTTCCACATCGTTGAGCGAAGCAGAGCCTGCATGTGCTCTGGTAGGTCGAGCTCGCCACGCGCCTCGATCTCCAAAAGATATTGGGCCTTGGCCAATCAATCGCCTTCGCTGACCGCAGGATAGGCGCAGCTGGCCAGCAGCGCCCTTTCCTCGGCTCGGCTGGCTCTGTTGTAGTCACGGCTGTTGCCGCCCCTTTGGTGCACCGCCCTGCCGAACGCCTCGTATGCCCTCTTGTGCGCCTCAATCAGCACTGGCAGTTCCTTGGACGGCTCTTGGTCCCAGCGCGCTGGCTCTGTTTCATGCGCCGTTGCCGCAACGGTCGAGGCGACGACAGCGCTGCCGGAGTGGAAGAGCAAGGCGCGGCGGCTGATCCTGGACGTGGTGACCCTCCTCTTCACTTCAATGACGGGCAAACCGAGTGTCGTAGAGACCACCGGAATCGTAGCACGATGGTTCGCGCATTCATGTCAGGATGGATCGCCCCATGGCGGCTGCAGCGAGCGTGGTCGGGCGAAGCGGAGCGCCCGCATAGCGACAGGAGTGCCGCGCTCGCTGTGGACGAGACACACGAGCAGCAGACAAGACGGCGTCGGCCGCCACCTTACGGCCGACGCTGACGACTGGGCCCTGTTCGGTCGCAGAAGGAGGCCGCCCATGCGCCGCCAGGGTCGAGTCGGCCGAGTCGATGAGGCCTTGAGATCGTCGATCCGTCAACTCAGCCAGGCCCCTCGCCTCCAGACGCGCCCCCGAGGTACCGCACATTGCGCTCAACCACGGAAACCATTGAACAAGCGCCGTCGCTGCAAGGTGTAGGAAACATCCACACATTGCGAGATAGCCGATAACCCACTGAAACAACGCGACCGACATAGGCCGCACATTGCGGCCTTTTATCCTGCCGTCTTAAACGGTTGTTCTTTTCGAGACTTTGTCGACATCGCATTTCTTCCTCTATGCTACGATAATACACGAATCTATTCTCTGCACCACGATTCAGTATTCTGGCGTCGAGTTCGATGCGCCGTGCAGTCTTCCGCGCTCTGCGACGGGGTAGTTGCGCTACTTATTTGCAGCAGTGGAACCGTCGTGGCGCACCTTTCCATCGGACTGACGGAGCATCGTCACAGGCAATCCGGCGCGGTCCGGCCGTCTCGCGATCGGCGCGGCCGCAGGCAATGTATGGCGCGCCCCGCCCGCAAGCGGAATGTTCAAGCGGGCGCACCCGGTCTGCACCAATGTGTCCGGCCTCGGCACTTTGGACGCCCTGCCAAGATGGAGATTCGCGCGCCCGGCTCGCAACAGGATACCCGACCTAGAAAGGGCCGCTACCTGTCGACAGGTTTGCCGAACGCCGATCAAACGTTGGGCCATCCCTCTGTACATCCTCCCTCAGACTCCGTGCGGCCGACCAGATGCCAGGGCGCGCCCGCTCGACCGAACTCGTCACCCCTTGGAGGCCATCACTGCGTCGTCGGGCGCCATTTTTTGACCACGGCCCACGCGATCCGGCCAGGCTATTCGCGAGCGCAACGACCACCACGTTACGCTTGGCGCGCTCTAGCAGGGCGCGGCGAGGCGCGCAGGTGAGTGTCCATTCGCGCCAGATATAGCAGTGCCGTTGGCCCGCCATGGATCAACATCACGCACATGTAGGTGCTCCCGCGCTTGCTGATCCCCGTCAGGCGGGGTTGCCGCCGGTCGTGATCTGGCGCGGCACCAGCCCCAACTAGGCGGCGAAGTCGCGTCCCTGGCAAAAGCCCGCACGTCGCCGACCGCTGCTACCAGGGCTGTTGCATTGAGTGGGCCGATGCCCGGGACGCAGCGTAACAGACGAGCCCGTTGATCGCCCCTTGCGGGCGCTTCGAACTCCTGATCGAGTTGCTTGATAATGATCGAGTGAGCCCAGTTCGTTGACCGCCTCACGAACGAGTTGCTACGTCCCGGCGGTTAAAGTCGTGGTGTTCGGCAGCTCCTCGCGCAGCCACAGGTTAAGCTTGGTTCGCCCCTTGGCGATGACGATGCCACGTCAAACAGCACTCCACGGAACTGATTGATCAGGCCGTCCGGGCGCCGACCACCCGCTCGCGCGCATGATGCAAGGTCCGCACTTCGAGTAGCTCATCGGCCTTGATTGGTACGAAACGCATGATGGGCCGGGTTGCAGCTTCGGCAATGGCCTCGGCGTCACGATCGTCGTTTCTTGTGCGACTTGACGTAGGGTTTGACATACTCAGGCGGCATCAGCCGAACGTTGTGTCCGCTCATGACGAACTGACGCGCAATAAGTATCGACGGTCCAATGGTGGAGGCGAAGAGCTGCGTCGTATTTCGTTGAGACGCCGGTGTGTTGCTCGGTCAACGCACTGACCGCGAACCGATAAGCCAAATCGGTCAAACTCGATTTGGCGGGTCATCAGCCGATCCATTTTCCAACAAGAAACGTTCGGATGAAGTCTCTATCTGCGTTGTCTAACGCCCTAGGGACCTCTACACTACCCCATTCCGACTCACTGTTCTTGCAGCAGAGATGTCGCGCGGGACCTCATTTGCGGGGCACTCCGGCCTTTATTCAGTCTGGGATTTAAATTTCGGGTGGGAGTGGAAAAAGTCGATCTCATTCGAGCATCGCTCGACGGGCATGCCTTTCATCATGCTTGGGCAGCCCGCAGTGCGCTAGAGCTCCTCCCCACGACAACCGACCTGCAACTGATTTCGATCGAAGGTTTCCCGAAGGACGAGGAGGGCTTAAGCCCTTCGGACGCCTCAGACGAGGTGGCAGACCTGGTGCGGTTTCGAGGTGGAAGAACCTCTAAAACCGCATCGCGAATTGAGGTCGTTCAGTTCAAATACTCGATCGCAAAGGCCGCGGAGCCCATGCGAGCAGTGGCAGCGGGCAAAACCATCAAGAAGTTCGCCGCCGCATTCGAGGATTATGTCAAGGAACTCGGGTTCGATCGCGCGAGCCAGATCGTACGGTTCGAACTTGTGACGAACCGTCCCATCGCACCAGAACTGACTGATGGTCTTGCCGGGCTGCAACAGGGTAACACGATGGATGGAGCCGCTAGAGATCAGGCCGATGCCATCGCGACAGCCTGTGGCTTGGATGGTCGGGAGCTTCGCGCCTTCGCGACGATGCTTTCGGTTTTGGGTGGAAGGGGCACTTTGCGTGGTTCTATCGGCGGCCTCGCGAAGGCAATCGCCAGTTGGAGTTCTTCGTCGGATGCTCTGGCGCGTACACGGCTCATCGCTCTTCAACGGCTGATAACGGATAAGGCTGGTAGCGGCGGCCAATCCAACAACGCCGTTACTCGCGTGGATGTCCTAGGTGCGCTGGAAATAGCTGACGAGCGCGAGTTGTTCCCAGCAGAAGCTGCTTTTCCGCCCGTCGAAAGAGTCATCGCGCGTGACGCCAATAACGAGCTGCTGTTAAAGGTCGATGGCCTGGCTAGCCCTCTTCTCGTTCACGGCGTTGGCGGTATGGGCAAGACAGTATTGATGCAATCTCTCGCGGACCGCCTTGCCGAGTCGAATTTAGTGGCCCTGTTTGACGGATTCGGTGCCGGTCGCTGGCGGGATCCGGCGGATGGGCGGCATCTGCCACAACGAGCTTTGCTCCAACTCATCAACCAAATTGCGGCGAAAGGGCTATGCGATCTTCTGCTGCCCGGTGGCACCGTTGAAGACCTTCTCAGAGCCTTCCGCAGACGGCTTGAACAAGCAACAGCATCGCTGCGAGACCAAGGATTCGCGGGTACAGTCGTGCTTCTACTCGACGCGATCGATCATTCGGCGATGCAAGCGCAAGCGACACAGACGCACTCGTTTGCAGCGCTGTTGTTGGAAAGCTTTTCGATCTCGCCAATCGAAGGTGTGCGACTTGTAGGTTCGTGCCGAACTGAGCGCTTGGCGCTAACCAGGGGGGATGTGGAGTGCGAATTGTATGAGGTTCCACCCTTCAGTAACGCGGAAGCACATGCCCTGGTTCTCGCGAAGTATCCAAACGCCACTTCGACCGACGCGGCGACGGCATATGCACGATCTAACGGCAATCCCCGTATCCTCAGCATGGTGCTCAGGCAAGGACCGCCATTTGAAGTGTCTCGAGTGGGGCCGAAACCTTCGCTTACTGAAGCGTTGGATGAACTGATCGCAGAGCAAGTTCAAGCCGCACGAAGGAATGCCAAATCGCTGGGGGCGGCAGACGCTCAGATCGATGCAGTGCTCGCTGGTCTGTCGCTCCTCCCGCCGCCGGTCCCTGTTGAAGAGCTGGCTGCTGCCCAAGGCGTGCAGGCTGAGGCAATCCAGAGCTTTGTGGCGGACTTGTTCCCGCTTATTGAACAGACGCCGTATGGATTGATCTTCCGCGACGAGCCTACCGAAACATTTGTTCGTAAGCGTGCCGATCAAGACGTAGCTTCGCAAGAGGAAGTGCTTCGTCGCCTTGATGATCGTCAGGAGGTAAGTAACTACGCCGCTAGAACCTTGCCTGCGGTTCTGCGCGAGCTGGGCAGAAAGGCTCAGCTATTCGCACTCGCGTTCATTGATCGACTTCCGGCAACCGCAACAAGCGGCGTCGCGCAGCGCGCGATACGCCTTGCCAGGCTCGAGGCGGCGTTGCATGTGGCCGGCAAGGAAGGCGAAACCGATAAGCTAATGGCGCTGACGCTGGAGCTGGCTCGCATCTCCGAAGGTTACGGTCGATCGGATAGGTACATCCGCGACAATCCGGATTTGATAGCGATCGCTGCGGATCCGGAAGCACTTCGGCGACTATTCGAAGATCGCGGAAATTGGCCCGGCGCTCGCCACGCATCATTGGCCGTCGCAAACCTCATGGAGGATGATAACGACGAGGCGTGGCGAAATGCGCGGCGTTCGCTGGAGTGGCATGATTGGCGCGTACGTCAAATTGACGGGGGAAAGCAAAGGTTGCCAAACACACGCCAGCTTGATGTCTATGGGCCGGCGTGGGTCGCTGTCGCGCTTGGCCGCCAGAGGATCGTGGGCGAATGGCTACTGCGTTGGGAGCCGGCCGCAGGATTTGCGTACGCGGTCGAAATCGTACGATTGCTCGAAGAGCACGCCTGTATCTCTGACAAAGCCGCCAAGCGCCGAGATCAACTTTACCAAGAGCTTGGAAGGATCAAACAGCCTGCAACGATCTACCTGCTGGCAGTGCTCACACGATCGCGCAGTTTGTCCTCTGGGCTACGGGACCGTTTGGTGTCGAAACTGGTCAGCGCGAGTGACTTACCAAATGCAAACACCCAAACAGATGATCGAGACGGGCTAGAAGGCCTAACTCAGGCTTTCGTCGACGTTGCCATGCGAGAGGTGCTTGCTGGAAGAAAGGCGGCCGCCGCGTTGCTCATTGATAGGGCGAGTCTGAACCGTCCGAGGATCTATGTCTTCGACGGAGTTGGTAGATCATGGGGCGAGATGAGCCGGTGGCTGCTGGCTGGCTTGGTACGAGCGACAGCTCGCGGGCACGATATAAGCATTATGGACGTGGCTCCTGTCGAAATCGACAACTTGGTGCGACGAAAGATTGATCGGAAGACGCCCGTCAAGTACATGCTTGCCGTCAAGGAAGGACTGAAAGTCCCACCGCCCTCGAAGCGGCGACGACCGGATCGGAAACGCGCGATAGATAGGGAGGGACTTCACCGCTTTATCGATTTGCGAATCTCCCCCATCCTGACAGTGCTGGCTGACGCGCAAGAAGACTTGCGCCAAGGTAAGCCTGATGCAGCTGTGAAGCGGCTGCTCGATGCCTGCGACAACGAGTTCAACAAGCTTGAGAGCTATCCCTATCGGGACAATCGAGGCTTTGCGAACCGGCTAACGAGCCGGATCGCTGTTCAAATCGCGAACGCGATGGACATCATCGATCCGGCGACTGCCGCACGTGTCTGCACATATTTCGAGGGCTCAAAATACCACCATTTGCCCGACGAGAGCCGGATCGTCTGGATGCTTGCGTCTCATGCGGCAGGCGCTTCTGCAGCCCTGAAGCTGGCGTCTGCGATAAGCGACAAGCTAGCTGCCGAAACCAGCGTCGATACCCGGATTGGCCAACAGGCCACCCTGGCGCACGCGGTGTGGCCGGCGTCCACCGCTGAAGCCAGAAGCTACTTCATGGCGGGCTTGCAACTCGCCGACAGTTTTAGTTCCGACGATATCGACGAGACATATGGGCTGCTTGCGCTCGCCGAGGCCTACCGAGGCCCACGTCTGACGCCGCAGACGGTGCACGACTTTCAGCGGCTCTGCGAGATGCAGATGACCGGTGATGCCGATCGCTACGACTGGCGCGCCCACAGCTTTGCGCTGGCGCGAATTGGGGGGTTGGAGGGGTTGGCGATTGCATGTCGCCTGCTCGACCGGAATCGTGGCGGTCTGAAATACGATCATCTTGAGCTCTGCGCGGCGCTCGTAGAGGCAGAGAAACTATCCCCGGAGTTGGCTGCCGTTCTGATAGGCGTGCAAAGTTACAAGGATTGGCTAGCGTTTCGCATCACGGACCATCTTGGGCGGATCCTGCCGACAATCGATGGGTCACACCAAGCAACGGTACTCGGCTATGCCGCTTGCGAAGTTGATCGCGTATACGCCGCAGGCATACCGTCAGAGATCGCAAATGGGCTAAGGGCGTTCGCCGTTCAGTATCTGTCCGAACAGGATCCGCTGCGTCTCAGATTTGAGCAGCTCGCCGTCGAGGAAAATCACGCGCCAGATGATGATAGCAAGCGCGGCCTTCTGGATATCGTTTTCGAGAGCAGATCCGATCAATCCGGGGAAGAATGGAATCTGATAGAGGCAATTGTGGCTGAGGCCGACATTGCAAGCGCTGCAGGAATTGATGCGGCCGTCGCCAGGCTTCCAGAAAAGCATAAAGTAGGACGTCCAACTGCACGACTTCTGAAGCGGCTCGGCGAAGGGGCGGCGCTACCAGATCTGCAAATTCGGTTCCTCGATGCTGTCGAGCAGGCGCTGTTGGTAGGCGTTGAGGACAAGCTTTTAGCTTTGGACGGTATCTTGCCGGAATGGATGCACGCATCCGCTGCCATTCGAGATCATGTGGCCGGCTGGGCGAGAAGGCTTTGTGCTCGACACGCTCGTGATTTGGCCAAGAGTGGATGGGGTGGCTCTCATTGCCAAAACCGGCTCATCGCCATTTGCGATGGCGCCATCACGAGCGGAGAGATTGCCGCTCTTGTCCTGAAGCACTTGGACGGACAGCTGGGCGAGATGGATCGCAAATCTTGGCTTGGACTTGCCCGCCAACTTACTCTATCTGCCTCGTCCCAGTCGTTGGGTGATGGACTGAGCCGGTATGTTCGCTTAGCGGCAAAGGCGATTCCAGACGAGTTTGCGGACGGCCCGTGGTCGACTGGCTTCGAGGTGTCCGACGATCAGTCCGCCGTGGTTGCAGGCGTGATATGGTCTCAGCTGGGTAGCCCAAATGCTCGCACCCGCTGGCGGGCAGCTCACGCAGTGAGGCGAAGTGTCGAGTTGAATCAGCCTGAGGTCGTGGAACACCTTATGGGCCGCATCCATTCAATGGATGCCGGGGCCTTTCAGGATCGCTCGACCAACTTCTTTTTCCTGAACGCCAAGCTGTGGCTAATGTTAGCAATGGCTCGAATAGCTCTCGATCAACCGGATCGGGTTGTTACTTATCGCCAGATACTCGAGGAGATTGCGTTCTCGACAGACTTGCCACATGTACTCATGCGAGAACTTGCCAGACGCATTCTGTCGTCAATCTCCATTTGCTTGCCTAAGACCGACGGCGAGGCACTGAGAAAACGATGCAAGCTCGTCAATGCTCACGCTTTGAAGCCTGAGCGAAGGGACCACTACTATGGAGCCGACTTCTACGGCAAGGTCCCGGACGGTTACACCAGGCGCGAGCCTGAGTTCCATTTCGAGTACGACTTCGCGAAATACCGGCTGGTTGGATTGGCGGAAATATTCGGTTCGCACCAATATGAGACCGGTGACAAGGTTGCCGCTTGGGTCCATCGATGGTCCCCCGGCGCGACCAATATGTGGTCAGGGCGCGGCGAAGATTTTGATGAATGGTCCGGAGGCCGCAAGCCTATGCTGGAAGGTTGGAACGGTCACCTAGCCTGGCACGGTCTATTCCTTGCTGCCGGCGAGATGCTGCTCACCCATCGTATCGTTACAACGGAATGGGATAGGCACCCTTGGAAAAACTGGTTAAGCAATGAACTGCTGTCGCGCGAAGACGGGCGCTGGCTCGCCGATGACACCAGTCTGACACCCGTGGACATTGGATCGGAGCTGACCGGCGGAAGAGACCTGCCGGTGCCGGCGCGATCGATCGAACTTCTACCACTGGCAAATCCGGATTATCTTGGTCCGGAATGGCTTGTGGTCGACGGTATGTGGGATGCCAAAGATGGGTTTGACGTCACAGTCTCTTCGGCCCTTGTCCCAGAAGCTGATCTAAGCGACGCGGTGCTGACACTCGCGTTACTGAGCCAATTTGACGTTTGGTTGCCTAAGAGACGGCACGAAGATCGATTCCATGTCGAGATGCGGCCCTTTCAAGCATGGCTTGACGAGGTCGAACGGGCTCGCGAGAGTGGGATCGACCAGTCCGATCCATATGGAATCCGAACAGCTCGCGACGATGTCATCCCGGTACCCGATCTGGTACGAGACGCTGGCCTTTATTCGCTTTCACCATACCACCGTATCTGGTCAGACGGCGCCGCTGCAAAATTCAGAACTGAGGCTTGGGGCCGCATGAGTGGCAGTGGCCGGGACAAGAGCGAGATTCGTGGACGAAGAGCCCTCGCTCATCGCTCGCTCATCCAGCAGGCATGCGCCTCGGTCGGTGGCAGCTTGGTGATTTTGATCTTTACCCGTCGCTACATGGAGGGAAAGCATGGAGACGCCGCTTTTCCCTCACGGTGGCTCCTGGTCGTGGTAGGGCCGGACGGAAAGCCGCAGCCAGTGGTCCGGATTCCGACAGCTGTGCGCCGCGCGGTGAAGGCCATGGCCGAACATCCCCGACCCGAGTTCAAACGGGCGCTCAAAGTTGTGCGATCCGCCCGAAGGGCCAACGCCAGGTCCCGCCGAAAGGCCTAGGCACCGGATTCACGAAATGAGGCGTCACTCGGATGCCAAGCACAGGGCATCTTCGCAAGCGGCACCTCGATGACGACTCCTGCCGCCGGGCGCTATGATTTTTCCATGGGCCGCATTTGGGCGGTGTCCTCGAACTGCACCATCGACATAGGCGGGCGCCCGTATGCGTCCTGTAATTCATTCCAGAAGCGGAGGAGGAACTCGCGGCGTTCGGCCGGCGTCCAATGCTCAGTCTCGTGCTCAACCGCCGCCTGCCTCGCGACATCCTCGAATTGCTCTGAAGTATAGGTCCCCGGGAGAACAGTCTGGCTGAGGTCGCTTGCTCCGAGCTTGATGCCGACAGGCCCCTTGCCGCCCATCTCGCGGATCGCGGCAATACCATTGCGAAGGAACTCATCGAGCGGGCCGAAGGGTATCGCGGATGAAAAGAACGTCCGACCATTGTGCTCGGAGAAGCTGTTGCAGTTGACCGCCCAAAGTTCGCCGGTCGCCTGAAACCATTGCGTGGCGTTCCAGACATCCATCTCATTGCGGTCCGACTCGATGCGCCCCCAGACCGAAAGGGCGCCATCTCGGTTGAGACCCCAGTCACCATCGCGACTGCGGATGACGAGGCCGATGTTCGAAATCCGGGGTTCAAGATCGCTCCGAGGCGGAGGCGTCCATAGCGCAGGCGCGATCCGCGCGAAAATCCGACGGCCGTTGCTGATTTTGACTCGACGCTGCGGCTCGCCCATTGATGCATTGCGATACTGGAGGTTTCCTTCAGCGCCTTTCCAGATGGCTGGATCCGTGTCGCTGGCTGGTTGCCAGACGATGGCAGGTGGCGCGGCCTTCGTGGACGCCTGGGCTGCGAGGATTGGCAGGATATGGTCCTTGAGTATGCTGGCGAACCGCTTCCTTTCGGCCGCGATCTCTGTCTTCGTCGCGCCATTGGCCAGCTTGTAGGTCTTGGCGCCACTGCGGTGACGCCAGTCGAAGGGCAGCGCCTCGGGCCCGGGATAATGCGCCGCGTTGGCGACGAGAACGATGCGGCCTTGCGTGATGGCACGCTCGGCGTAGCCCAACTCTGACATGACGTTTGGGTTCTGGAGATATTTGGGCTCGGATCGCTTATCAGCGGCGACGCCAGGCTGCAGGACAGCCGGGTCGGTGACTGCGACAGGCGTCATGTCCGCGACGAAGACGTTCGCGGACGCGATCTTGGCTAGAATCGTGGAGGCGATGTCCTGCGTTCCGGCCACGTTTTTCATATCGTGATCGACTTCCGGCCGCTCAGCTTCCTCGAAGTCGGGATCGCTGGCGATCAGCTTGCAGGCATCTTTCAGAGCATCGCGGACAAAATAGTGGTGGAGCGTCTGATCGCGGTCGCTCTGCCAGGACCAAAATACTTTCATTCCCAAATCTTACTCCCTCGTGAGGCAAGGCGTGTCGTGCCGGGCAATGTCATCCAGCGAGCCCAATTGCATGTAGCCAGGCCTGGACCTGACCGAAGGCGTCCAACTGCCATTGCTCCGGCGTGCGCTCGCCGATCGCGGCTGTTCCCTCGACGAACTGTCGAACCCAGACGGGCCCGATCATGTCCTCGGTTGCGAACTTCTCCGCGATCCCCAGAAAGCCATCACGGGCGTCTTCAATATCGAGCAATGGCCGGCACGCGACGGCAAGAGCTTCGGGGCCGCCGTCGTAATTGCGGATGCAATAGTAAACGTCGTAGGCGTCCTTGCGCTTTTGCCGCCTCATAAGCGCGTGCCCTTTCATGGCGAGTAGCGCAGGTATGGAGGCGACAGCGATCTCCACTCGGTTGCGGCCGCCGCCGGGCATGTCACCTTCAATGGCAGTGAGTTGATGAAAGCGCAGTGCAAGCTCGGCGCCCGACGCCCGCTGCACCGCAAACTCTGACAAGATCGGCGGGATGTTCTTTTCGATCTCGGCGCCACGCGGCATAAGGAAATCGACGATCACCTCGATCGGCGGGCCGCCATCGTCGGGTGCAATTGTGCGGACTAACTGAAATCGGCGGTGCTCAGGACTTTGCGCGTAGCCGTTTCGCATCAACGCTTCGACAAGGCGGACATATTCGCCATCGCCCAGCGCTTCGGCGTCGAGGCTGAGATCAATGTCGGTGGTGCCGACATGGCGCATGTCATCATGGTCGAGGAGCAGCCAAGGGACCGCGCCGCCGATGACGGCGAACTTTCCCTCGAAGCTGCCGAGGACTTGGCCGATTTCGATGAGGGCGGATTTGACGGCTTCGGTGACGCGGTCACTATAGTCGGCAGCAGATTGGGGATCGGGCGCTAATGCCATGTGAGCAATTTCTCTCGGAGGTGGTCGGCAGCCTCACGCCCACGGTCGTCGAGGTGCCATAGGTCGAGATAGGTCTGGACTGGGGATGAGACGGGCGGCGCGCCGGGATTCTCGACGCGCTCTTTCAGAATGGCAGTGTCGTCAAGCTCGACGATCTCGACATTGGCCCCGCTTTTGGCGGTCCTCAGCCTCAGCGCGTTGGCCAGCGCCGGGATGGCCTGATTGTCGGCATAGAGCATCGTAGTGTTGCCGCGCACATAGGGGGCGAGCCAATGCGCCGCCGAAAGCCCGCCCAGCATCGCACGGCCGTCGAAGCTCGGCGCGTTGAGGGTATTACGCAGGATCTGCTCCAGCTCGCGTCCATGGAGGGTGGTGTACCAGGACGTCCGCTTTCCTCGGACTGGCTCATAGTCATCGCGCCACGCGTCCAGCAGTGCGTTGGGCGAGGTCAGGCGCAGCCCGTCGTCGTCGGCGGTGGCCCATTCTCGGTCAATGAGAGCCGTGCGCACGTTGCTGACATGGCCGAGACTGACGCCCGACGCCTCAGCAAGGTCTGTGACCTTCCAGGGACGGGAGGGGTCGCGCAGAAGCGTGCGCAGGACCTGTCCGGCTTTGGGCGAAAAGACCGCGCGGAAGTTGCGCGCGGCGGGCTTCGGCCGCTCGGCGGTCTCACGCTCGATATAGACGCCCTCGAAGGCGATGCGGCAATTGCCGGCGAGGTCGATCCAGCCGACCCCTGCGCGCTCGCAGAGATGACGCGAGTCGAGCGAAAGCCAGGAGGCGCCGACAAGGGGGACGGCAAGCGTCCTGTTCATCGTCATATAGCTATGGAGCTGATTGATGGCGCTTCGGACCTGACGAGGGTAGCCGGGCTCTTTGACCTCACAGATGAGGGTGGTCGAGCGTCCGTCGAGGGTCACATCGACGAGGATATCGATCTCGTGCAGTGAATCGTTGGGGGCCTTCCGTCGCTCGCCCTCGACCTCAAGCGAGTTGATATCCAGCGCTGGAATCCGCTCCAATTGCGCACGCAAGGCGTGGGCAAGCTGGAATTCGACCTCTTTCATTCGATCATAGGGTTTCATGGAACAGTGAAATAACATGTTTTGGTGAAAACGGCAACCGATTTCACCAAGATCGCCTATTTCACTATAAAATGAAAAAACCACTCCGGGTGAAATCGCTCCATCTGAGCCAGTGGGTGCCTACCGAGTTCTTACCAATGCATCCTCAGAGGAAATCAAATCGCGGTCCGCCGCCATAGTGTCCCGATTCAATCGTCCAGCGTCTTCGAGCGCTTCATCGTCTGGCAGATCGCCATGCCGAACGCTGAGAGAAAATGGTTTCGTGGACGGCGCCGCCCATTGGCATCGGATGCCCAGAACGCCAAGAACCGCCCCGATTGATCAGACCGGGACGGTTATTGATTTATGATAAAATTGGTTGCGGGGACAGGATTTGGCTTTTCTGGCCTTCTGTCCCGCGGCGTCGCTTCGCCTCCTTGCAGGCCTGATGCGCTCGACTTCAGCTCGGAGCGTGCTGACAGATGGGTGCCATCATTGACGGCTTCAACGGGGAAATGCCACGGTCGTCGACAACTCGATCTCGGGTGAGCGTGTCGTCCGCGAACTCGACATCATCGCCAAGCACCCCCACAAGGCGCTGTTAATATCCACGATGCGTATCTTCTCTCTCATTGCTCATCCCCGCCCCAACAGTTTCTGCCATGCGATCTCGGATCGAGCCCGAAATGCGCTATCTAGCGCGGGACACGAGATTGTGCATCACGACCTTTACGCGGAACGGTTCCAGCCTTGCCTGATAGCGGAAGAGGCATACAGCGTCGGCGATACCCTTGAGCAAGCGTTGTCCCGTGCGGCTGATCCGATCGTGCGGATACACCGGGAGGAAATTGCCAGTGCCGAAGGACTGCTCATTGTGCATCCGAACTGGTGGGGAAAACCTCCTGCCATCCTGTCCGGCTGGCTCGACCGTGTACTGGTACCAGGTGTCGCCTATCGACTCACCTCGGCGGACGGATTGCCAGAAGCGCTCCTCTCAATCGCAAAGGCCGTCATCTTCAATACTTCCGATACACTTCCGGAACGTGAGCAGGCCGATCTTGGCGATCCTCTGGAATTGATCTGGGGACGATGTGTGCTCCCTTACTGTGGCGTGAAAGCCTATGAACGGCTCGTCTTCCGGCCTGTGGTCGGGAGTTCTCACGAGCAGAGGATAACTTGGCTTTCAGACGTGGACGAACTCAGTCGTAATGCGTTCTGAAGTGGGGTGAATATCCGCCCCATCCGATTCATCGCTGTGAAGGCCGGCAATCTGTCTACGCCAAAGGCTTGCCTTCGACGGGACAAGAGGGATTCGAACTCCGTTCAAGGTAGAGCTATAGCGTAAGCGTAGTTCTCATCACCTGTGCCTTCAGACTGGAGCGCGACTGACTTGCCGACGGTTGC
Source organism: Mesorhizobium captivum (assembly GCF_033977165.1). Lineage (NCBI taxonomy): Bacteria > Pseudomonadati > Pseudomonadota > Alphaproteobacteria > Hyphomicrobiales > Phyllobacteriaceae > Mesorhizobium > Mesorhizobium captivum. The sequence continues at coordinate 4,506 of NZ_JAVIJB010000067.1, read as the reverse complement.
ACCTATGCTGAACGTCGCCGAAAGGGGAAAAAGCGGAGCAAGCCCCGCCGCATGCGGTCGGGCCAAATTCAACACCCTTTTGGATTTCAGAGCCCCTGCCCGCCCTCGATAAAGCCGGGCTGGTCATAGTCAGCGTCATCAGACATCCTGCGCCACGCCGTTTCCCGTCCTCGGAGTCTGCGCCCAATCCTCGACGCTGCCTATCTCGATTTGCAACCGCTTGCCAGCCATGATTCCGAACCAGGGCCTGGAGGTCGGTGCCCAAGGTACGACGAAGTCTGTCGATCAGGCGGTCAGACGTAATTGAATTCGAAGGCCCAGTCTTCCCGCGCCTGGGTGTGAATGTCCCAGTATTTCTCAGCAATTGCCCGGGTAGAGAACCGGCCAGCCGGCTCGACATAGCCGCAGATGTTGATCACCGTGAGGTGAATGCCCCGTTCGGCGAGGTCGGGAGCCGCGCTTTCCGTCAGGTTTTTCAGCGCAGCTTTACCGGCGCTGAGCGAGGCCATGTCCGCATTCGGATACATCGCAAAGCCGCCGCCCGTGAACAGGATCGTCCCCTTCGGCATGCTTTTTGCAGCAACCGAAGCGACCAATTGGGCCCCTACCACGTTGACCGTAAGTTCCCTTGCGAACTGGGTCGGGAGCAAGTCGAGCGGCCGGTTCGGCGCCGCCGCGGCCCCATGATAGATTACGGCCTCCGGGGCGCCCCATGCCGAGATGACTTCACGTGTTGTCGCATCGAGCGCAGGCAGATCGGCAGCATCGACGGACCGAACCAGCGTCTCGATCCTCTCGCCCTCGAGAGTTTTGGCTAGGCTGCCGAGGTTTTCCAATGACCGCGCGAACAGAGCGACCCTCCCGAACTCGGCGCCGAAGCGGCGCGCAATTGCGAGGCCGAGCCCGGGGCCTGCGCCGACGATAAGGGCGTATGTGTCGCTCATCTTCCAGTGTCCTTCGTTTCTTGCCGATGGCAGGAACCTGGATCGAGGGCGTGTATTTGGCAAATTGAATTAGTGTATGTAATTTATTCGTATGGCCAATATACGAGGCATCGATCTCAATCTCTTGGCGGTGCTCCAAGCTCTGCTGGCGGAGGAGAGCGTGTCGCGGGCCGCGGAAGTCGTAAGCCTGTCGCAGCCCGCGACGAGCCAGGCCCTCGGCCGCCTGCGGGCGCTTTTCAAGGACAAGCTCCTTGAACGCCGTGAGGGCCGTCTGCGTCGCACAGCCTTCGCGACACGGTTGATGCCGAGACTCAATGCTGCGATCCAGTCGACCAAGGCAGTCTTTGCGCCGGAAGCGGATTTCGATCCTGCGCAGATGAAAGGGACAATCACGCTCGCCGCGACCGACTACGTCAGCGGGCTTCTACTCCCGGGCTTCCTGCGAGCGCTCAAGGCGGCCGCGCCCGCTCTCGATCTACGCATTGTCCCGACCGACCGAATTGCAGTCGGCGACACGCTGCGTTCGGGACGCGCCGATCTGGCACTCGGCGTCTTTGGCCCCTCCACGACCGGCTTTTGGACCGAACAGCTGTTTGAGGACGACTTTGTCATCGTTGCACGTCAGGGCCATCCGATCCTGGCTGCGGAAACCCTCGCGCCGCACGACATGACGGGCTTCGAGTGGGCCTTGGTTTCCGCTTCCGGGGATCCGGTCGGACAGGTCGACGATGCGCTTCGGCCCCTGGGACTAACGCGCCGCGTCCTTCTCACGGTTCCGAACTTCCTCCACGCTCCGCAGATCGTCGCCGAAACAGGGCTCGTCATCGCTCTCGGCCGGCGCTTCAGCAAGATGGCGGCGGCAAATTGGCCGCTAGGGTTGCGCGAGCTGCCGCTGCCTGTTGCTGGCTTCACCGCCAATATGATGTGGCTCGCGCAAAGAGACGGCGACCCGGTGCTCGGCTGGATACGGTCGTTGCTGCGGTTGTCCGTCTAGTCGTCAGAGGGTCTGTTCGAGATCGGGCAAGATCTAGAAAAGATCGGCAACGATGCCGTAGTCGGCGACCTGTCGCTAGCACAGCTGGATGCGCCTCCATCAAAATCGCGGAATCCTTATCCGCGACGACCTTGTCGCTAAGATCGGCTTATGCCCTCATTCTGCGAGCGCTCCACGTGTCCGCAGAAATCTTGCCAGACCCTCGACGAAGGCGCGCACCTTTCTAGGAACATAGCGATTCGAAAGATAGACGGCCTGAATGACCTGTGGCTCGTGCCGCCAATCGGGAAGCACGCGTTCAAGTGTGCCTGACGCGATCATCGGATCCAGAAGGACGTCGTGGACGAGTCCAATACCCATCCCAGCGGCGATCGCCTCGCATATAAGGTGTGAATTGTCAGATCGGAGTACTGGCTTTACGAGAACGTCCGTGACCTCTGAGGTTCGCGTCAGACGGATCTGTTCGGCGCCTTCTAGATACGAGCGTACGACGTAATCGTGATGCTTCAGATCCGTAGGATGGCTCGGCCGTCCATGCCCATCAAGATACCGAGGCGTCGCCGCGAGACTGCGCTTCAGTAGCCCTATCTTTCGCACGATCAGCTGACTTTCCGTAACCGGTCCCATCCGAACCGCGAGATCGAGGCCGTCGGCGGCCAGATCAACGAAGCGATCGGAGAGTGAGACGTCCAAATCGATGCCCGGGTGCTCTTCCCTGAACTGAAAAAGGTATGCGCCCAGAATTTGGGTCCCAAAGCTAACAGGCGCGCTAATGGCCAATCGACCCGTGATTCCCGCGTCCAGATCACTGACGATCTGGTCGGCTTCCTCCATGCGCTCCAGTACGCCTCTGACATGCTGCAGATAAAGAGCACCCGCCTCCGTCAAAGCAACTTTTCGCGTTGTTCGATCGAACAACCGAGTCTGCAGCTGGGTTTCTAAAGCCCGGATTTGCTGGCTTACGGCAGACTGCGCGCGCTGAAGATCACGAGCCGCAGCCGAAAAGCTGCCGCTTTCTGCGACGCGCACGAAACAGGACAACATCGAAAGACGATCCAAGGTGGCGGTCCCATTTATAAGTAGCCGAGATAAATGTTATCAAGTTTGCCAGAATTAATCAGCGGGGATAATCGCGATATAGCAATTCAGCCAATCGTCCGAAACTTCCAGGAGCTGAAATGTCTATCTCACGTCGAAACCTTTTCGCCCTCTCTGCCGGCCTCGCTTCGGTCGCCGTTCTCCCCGGCTCCCCTGGCGCTCTTTCCGCGGTTCCCCCTGCCGCAACCCCGGTGCCCGGCGTGATCCGCCGGAAGGTCGGAAAGATCGAGGTGACCGCTCTTCTTGACGGCTATATGGAAATGCCCGCCACCCTATTCAAAGCACCGGAGGAAGAAGCTGCCCGCCTCGCCCGCGAACAATTCCAACCGCCCTCGCCGCGCTCGAGCCCGGTCAACGCCTATCTAATCAACCTGGGCGACCGCCTTGTGCTGATCGACACAGGGGCAGCTGATCTCTTCGGTCCAACGCTCGGAAAGCTGTCGCAAGCACTTGCCGCGGTCGGGGTCAAACCCGAGCAGATTGATGCGGTGCTGCTCACTCATATGCATCCGGATCACGTTGGCGGCGCCATCGATCCGCATGGGAAGGCCGTGTATTCAAACGCGGAGCTGATTGTTTCGGAAGCTGATTTTCGCTACTGGCACGACGAGGGCGCTCTTAGCCAGGCTCCAGCAGCATTCAAGCCATTTTTCTCTGGAGCTCGCGCCGTCGCCAAAGCTTACCAAAAGCGTCTGACACAATTTTCCGATGAAACCGAGGTATTCGGTGAGCTAAGGACCGTGCCGCTCCCCGGCCATACACCCGGCCACACCGGCGTTATGGTCCGTTCCGGAGACGATGCCCTCTTCATTTGGGCCGATATTGTACACCATGCCGCATTTCAGTTCGCCCATCCGGAATGGGGCCCTGCCTTTGACGTTGATGGAAACCAAGCTGCAGCGTCCCGCAAGCGCGCGTTTGACCAGGCAGCTTACGATCGCATCCTTCTGGCGGGGATGCACATGCCGTTTCCCGGTTTTGGCCACATCGCTTCCGAAAATGGCAGCTACCGTTTCGTGGCCGCCGAATGGCCGTACGCGCTGCAACTGTAGCTGCGACCAACCCAAGTTGGACGGATCGCTGGCGAAATCTACGCGAGTTCGGGCGGATTCTACGCGAGGTCCATCCGCCAGACCGCTAACATTGCGCCTCGCCTGTGCACGTTGAGGTTGGCCGTCATTGTCGAAGCCACGGACTGAGGCACGAGAACCAACCCGGCAGACGAGTCAGTGGTCAGGATTGTTCGGAAGAGGCAGCCCGGGAAGCTATTTCGCTGCAACGGCGGCAATGTCGTCGACGGCCAGACTGCCGACGCGATGCGTCGTCGCGCTAGGTGAGGCGTCTAGTCTAGTCTCTGCTGGGGCGTCCGGCTTGTAGAAACGCAAAAACCGCCCCGGTTAGACCGGGACGGTTATGGATTTATGATGAAAGTGGTTGCGGGGACAGGATTTGAACCTGTGACCTTCAGGT
>NZ_JAVIJB010000066.1:0-27192 GCF_033977165.1 Mesorhizobium captivum | reverse complement strand
AGCCCCCTCGAACGGAGTATGCGGAGCTGAGGAAAACTCTTGAAACGAGCTGGCCTGCTGGGCGCCTGCGAAGGCCGAGGACGAGCTAGGCTGCGCAAGGTCTTTTTGAATGAGGTCTCGCAGCTGGTTCCAAGACGGGTCGGCTGGAGGCAGGGGGAAAGGCGACAAGGAAGCGGTTTGCGCCGCCGCTTTGTGTGCGCGGCCTTCATCCTGGCGCCAACCCGCCTGCCCGTTGGCGGCCAAGTGCAGGACCTCGTTTGCTGCGGACATCTGTCGAAATCTCTGAAAGAAGCTCCACGCGCTGCGGAACCCACGTGATTCGTTCTTCTTGTACTCTTCAACCGCACGGTTCAGCACCGCAGGTTCAATCCGGGCAACACCCTTACCAAAGTTCTCAGTGAGCCAATCATTGAAACGCAGCAAAACAGGTCGATAATTCCTAATCGTTCTCCCGTAATATCCTTTACTGGCGGCTTCGTTACAGGCAGCCTCAATCACTCTGGTGTCTTCGGTGACAGGACGATGGTCTTTGGTGACAGGACGATGGTCTTTAACTGTCACCCGCTGTTCGGCCTTGGTCTGCCGGAGCCTTCTCAACGCTGGTGTTATACGCCAGGCCTCGCGGCCCGCATAGGCTTTCGCCAGCGCGTCCAACTCCGGACTTTCAAGCCGGTCGGCGATTTGCGTCCGGTGGTTCTGCGCAAGCCATTTGCTGAACTTACGCAGCGCCACGATGTCGGTCTTCACCGTGTGTGAGTTTATTTTGTCGGCGGTAGCTTTTGCCTCGTAGGTGGCAAAGAGTTCCTCATCGTCCCTGCTACTAGGTTTCCGAGCGACGGTCATCCGCTCTCCGGCAGATGCTTGCCGGATTCTAATCAACGCAAGGTTGATGTGACGGAGTAGTATGGGATCGCTGCCCGCGAAGTCCCTAGCCAGGCTGTCCAATTGCCGATCCTGAATCCTGCCACTGATTTGGCTCTGGTGGTTCTTTGCAAGCCATGCGCTGAACTTACGCAGCGCCGCTAAGTCGGTCTTCACCGCGGTTACGTTGCCGGCTGTGGCCTTTGTGTGGTAGTCGGCGAAGACCTCGTCATCCTGCGTGACCGGTCGAGCGCCCCGAGCAACGGTCACCCGCTTTCCGGCAGATGCTTGCCGGAGTCTGGTCAACGCAAAGTTGATTTGACGCAGTAGTAGGGGATCGTTGCCCGCGTAGTCCCTAGCCAGGCTGTCCAATTGCTGATCCTGTATCCTGCCGCGGATTTGGCTCTGGTGGTTCTTTGCAAGCCATGCGCTGAACTTACGCAGCGTCGCCAAGTCGGTCTTCACCGTGGTTTCGCTCACTTTGTCGGTTGTGGCTTTTGTGTGGTAGTCAGCGAAGACCTCGTCATCCTCCGTGCTAGGTCGATTCCGGCCAACTATCACCTGCCCTTCGGCCTGGGCCTGTCGGAGCCTGCCCAATGCTGAGTTGATTTGACCAAGTAATTTGGTATCGCCGGCCGCGCAGAGCTTCACTAGGCTGTCCAGTTGCCGATCGTGAATCCGGCCGGCGATTTGGCTCTGGTGGTCCTTGGCAAGGCGCACACTGAACTTCCGCAACGCCGCTATGTCTTTCGAAATCCTGTTCTGGCTGATTCGATTTCCCTTGGCCGTAGCCAGCCTGCGGTACGTGTTAAAAAGCAGCTCGTCTGGGTGGCGGCGTTCTCGCTTACGCAGCAGTGCAGTTCGCTGCAGGAGGACAGCTTGGTAGCGCGCCTCGGTCGGCTCTGTGGGAGGTGCGCTGATTGGACCGCCCGGTTGATTGGCCGGAGGCTGCCCTAAACCTGCCCGGGGAGCGCGAGGTAGGGGGGTGTGGGGAGCGCTTCTCAAAGGGACGCCTGGGAGGTTGACCGGCGGTGGCAGGGAAGCCAAATCTTGCAGGCAAGCGCCTCCAATCGCTGGGTCGCTTGCAGATACCGACACAGCATGGCCGCCGAACTGCGGAAGCTCCTCCTGATCGACGTTTGGGGTAGGCGAGTTGGTCACGCTATCAATTCCCTGCCAAAACTTCGCCGAAGCGAAACTTTCAGCCGGTAAGCGGGCACCGCGATCGGCGGCTGCAAGAATCTCGTCGTGGTAGACACTTGGCGCAGGCGAGTGGGGCGGTGGACCCGGGGTTGGATTGACCGGCCGAGGCACGCTTCCTTGTAGCTCGTTCAGTCGCTGCTCAAAACTCCTCTGCTCGACCTGGTGCTGTTGCAACCCTGCTTCATCTCTTCGGGCGGGATCTGAGGCGGGGGACGCACCGATATTGTCGAAGAGATCCATCCTACTTCCTTTGCAGTTCCGAGCACTTCAAGCGGTTCTATCTCTACGGTGCTTGGCTTTCGACAATCTGACGGAGGCAGCAATGCAATGGAAGCCATCGTCATTCGGGCGCACGAGTTTTGAGATGGACCGTGGTGGGACTTTTCATGAAACGAGAGGAGTCAATTTCTCATTTCGCCCGACACCTCCGGTTCGATCGGAGACATTTGCGCATGTTGGTTTTGGAGACAATTGCAAGATGCGCCGGCTGCCGCTGGCCCACGGAGGTCGATCGGTCGATCATGGCGACCTGCCGACGGCAGCTACGCCAGGAACCAGCGCTGTGCAATTTGTACCGCAACTGTCTCGGCCTCTGCCCAGAGTACCGCGTTCCGTAACGGCTCGCCATCTCTGCATAGGTTCTGTTGAGACCGGGGTCGCAGTGCCCTGAGAGGCATAATATAACCAGGGACCAGGAACTTCGGCACGCCACCCAGAAGAGGTTCGTGTGCACGCCGATCCGGTCGGGCAGGCTCTCGCTCGGGCAACGGTTCGGAAGACAGTGTAGTTTGAGGCGTCCATCGCTGCCACGAGCAGCGAGAGGCGGTGGCGCGGTGGAGCTTGAGGTGACCGAGCATGCGCTCGATCCGGTTACACTGTTTGGCCGGATCGATTTTTCCGCAGGTAGACAGGTGATCAGAAAGCAGCGAATGGCGCCTGTCAACACACACGCAAGGCAAGTGGCACATGACTTGTGACGGCGGACCGAGCGCGCTGAGTAGTAAAGGTAGTCCCGATGGTAGCGAACATTGCGATAATTCTCCAAAACATGCGAGGTCGGCCGGACACATAGACGGTTCTGGATTGCCCATGGCCCATAGCGGCACAGTAGCCTGCGCAATAACAGAAACCGATTTTGTATACTCGTCTAGACTAACCCAGCGGCATGGAGTGCTCTAGCAACTGGCTCGAAATACTGCATAGGAACAGGTTTTCCTAACTTGGTTGTTTGGATGAGCTGACGCGCTAGGCCATCATCGTCGACAATACTTAGACGTAGCGCCTGCGCCGCTCCGAAGATAGGTGAAACGGCCTCGCCCTCGCCGCGGCAAACCAAGACCGGCACCCCAGTCTCGCCCCTCACGTAACGCAGACCGACCAATATCGCCCGCCCTCTCAAGATCAATGTGGCGTGATGCACGCCAAGCGGAGGTTCGCTAGCCATCTCTTGACGTAGGCGACGTTGTTCATGCTTCAACTCTGGCGTACCTTCTTGTTCCTTCCTTTCGCGCTTGACCTCGGTCTCAGTCATTCGCATGTCGCGCAAAAACAACCAGCGTTGGAGCAGGAGATCGATCAAGCCGCCGACCAGAAGTGCACCGGCACCAATCCCGACCAGCAGTTTCACCTCCGTAAAGACGAAGCCGAGGCACGAAATGCCGCAGACCGGCAGATAGACCATCGTTTTCCACATGCCCAGAATAGAAAAAAGAAAGATAGCGCCGAGGACTAATAGCTTCACCAGCGCCTTGCCAAGGTCGGTTAAGGAGCGCACCGTCACGATGCGCTTCAGTCCCTGAAAAGGATTGATTTTTTCAAACTTGGGCGCCATCGGCTCGAACGAGAAGAGTAGTCCACCGTTAGAGATGAACGCGGCCGAGACCGCCGCGGCGGCTACAGTTCCAAGCAGCGGGCCGACTGTCGTCACGGTGAGTTCGGTCAAGAGAATTAGCGCTTGCCCGACAGCGATATTGAAAGGCAGATCCTGCAGCTTGTCGGTCAATAATACCGCTTCGATGCATTTGTCTTCGATCGCGCTAGCTCTTAACCACAGATAGCCGAGACCGGCGCAGGTGCCGACGGCGCGGACGAAATCGGTGTTGCGCGCAATCTGCCCCTTCTTGCGTGCTTCGCTTAGCTTCTTGTGAGTGCCCGGGTGTTTCTTCTCTTCGCTCGTGCTCATTTCAGCATCTTTTCGAACGCCTCGAGCCCGCCTTTGGCCTGTGCGATATCTGACGCCATGGCGTCGATGAGATACGCAGTGTACGTGACCATAATGATCGGAAAGCCGATATTTTTGATTGTCGGGGAAAGACGGTTCGACTTGAGTTGCGGGGCAAAGCGGGTAAGGATCATTATCGAAATGTCAACTAGCAACAGAAAGGCCACGACAGGCCCGGAGACTAGTAAACTCGTCACCATAATCCGGTCGAGGAGGGCGATTAATTCCATTGCCCCTTGTGAGGTCAGCGTGGGGTAAAATTGATATACGGGCCAGATCGAGTAGCTGCCATAAAGGCCGCCGATCATGATCTCCAGACCTTCCGATGCGACGAAGATCGTGATCGCTGTGATTCCGAGAAAAAGTCCCATCGCGGATGCCTGAGTGTTCGTCGCGGGGTCTACCGGACCGACTTGGCTGGTGATGCCGCGCTGGGTGTCGACAAGCTCACCGGCCGCCTGGAGGCTCCATATCGGGATTCCGAGCGGAATCCCAAGTAGCAGCCCGACAAAAATCTCCTTCAAACCGAGCAGTGTCACTTGGATGAAACGGGTATCAGTATCGAGCAGCTGTAACCCGTCTCTGATGGGTGCCAAGCACGGTAGCCCGAACGCGACAGCAAGGCATGTTCTGATCAGCCCGCCAATTTGAGACCGCGTAAATACTGGCAGGACCAGCATAATGCCGACAGCGCGAGCCGCAGCAAGACCGGCGGCGATGATGAGTTCGATGGCCGCATGGATGAGCATTTGGGCGTCGGTGGGTGACCAACCAGACATCATGAAGGCTAGTAACTCGGTATAATCGCGGGAAACTGGGAGAACACGTAATCGGCTTGCTCGATGAGCGGAGCGCTTAGCACAGGAGCAAACAGAACAATGATCGCAACAACGACCAATAGTTTCACTGTCAGGTGCAAGGTTTCGTCCTGAATCTGTGTTGCCGCCTGGATAATGCCGATGCCCAGGCCGACAACCACAGCGGCAATGAGTGGCGGCAGAACCCAAATCATGAAAACGATTAAGGTTTGGCTCATTTGGGCTACAATGCTGGCCTCATCCATGCTCAACCTCCCGGTGTTGTATAACTCAACACAAGCCCGTGCATTAGTCGGGACCAACCATCAATAGTAACAAATAGAAATAGTTTGAAAGGGACAGCTATCATTGTGGGTGATACCATTGACATGCCCATCGCCATCAAAATCGTGGTTACGATGAGATCGATGCAGATAAACGGAAGATAAAGAAGAAAGCCAATTTCGAAGGCACGCTTGAGTTCTGAAATTAGAAAGGATGGTACGAGAATGGCGAAATCATCAGGTGTCGTCCTGGCGCGCATTTCCTCTGGCCAGACTTGTTTGGTCGACGATAGGAAAAATCGACGCTGCTCTTCGCTTGTGAACTTCTTGAGATAGCCACGCAAAGGCTCTCGTCCCTCTTCAGCAGCGGTAACCCAATCGTCGAAGGTCTGATAGTGGAGTTTCGGGTCCGTGACGCGCGCATAGGTCTGCTCGATAACAGGCGCGCTAACGAAAACGGTGAGAATTAATGCCGTCGCGTAAAGAACTATATTGGGGGGTATCGTCTGCGTCCCGAGCGCGTTGCGGACGAGGAAGAGAACCACAGATATCTTTATAAAGGCGGTGGTTGTGACGACTGTGAGCAGCAGCAGACCCAGCCCAGCCGTAACCGCAAGAAGCGCCAGAATCCCGGGTTGGATCTCACTCATTGCATGCCAACCCGCCACGTAGCCTGATGCCAAGCTCGTCGCCGATGCGCACGATGTCGCCACGGCCGATACGCCGGCCGTTGGCAACTATATCGATCGGACCGTCGACCGGCCGACCAAGTTCGAAGATATGCCCTTCGCCGGCACTCCTCAGTTCCCCTAGCGGCATCAGCCAGCGGCCGCATTCAAAAACCAGAGTGATTTCGATATCGTCGAGCTCGGCATCCGATGGCCCTTGCTGCAATTCCGGTTCTGTCATGATGTGCGCACTCTCCAAGGGGCATGGTTGCGGGCGGAAAGGCCCCCGCTGGATCAGGCGGTCGTCCGCAACATCTGCCACGGCCCAGAGCCGGCCCGCAGAGAGGATGATCTGATCGCGGTGGAACGGTAATACGTCTGGTATCAAAGCATCACCGGCAGATGTTTTGCGAATAAGCGCCGCCGGAACGCAAAGCGAGCCGATCTTTCCTGCAACCAGGACCGGGAGCTCTGCGGGTAATTCGCACGGTTGTGGCGGCAACTGTCGAAGCAGATCTCCCAGGGCGTGGAACGCGAACGGCACCGGGCCATCTAGAGGCGAGAATAGGCACAGACGAGCTTTGCCGTTGATCGGGCCGCAGGCGACGTCATATTCGAGATAGGGAGGTGGCATGGTGGTTTCGCGCAGCTGAGCCAGTTGCACGTCCTGCCGTGTCTGAGCCTCGAGTCGAGCGAGAAGCGGCTCAAGTGCGAGTTCGAGAACCATTGAACCGGTTGGCTCGGAAGGCAAGCCAATGCCGCTCTGCACGGTCGAGATGAGCCTCTCTATCAGTGCACGGGAGATCGACAAGACGATCGTCTCATCTCCGAGCCGCCAAATGCACTCGAGCATCGGAATGGGAAGCGATTCCGGCTGCCAGACAAGCCGTCCTATTCGCACCGATAGCGGCTCGTCGCCAAGTCGGCACTGAAAAGGCGTGCGGGGGTGTGCGCACTCGTTGAGCCACGAGACGACGTCGTGGGACAGACTTAGCTTTGGCTTCAGTGAATCGTGTGTGCTCAAAGTGTTTTCGGCTCTACAAGACGGCACCATTGCGACACGACAAGAATGCTAGCGGTCATCAGATTGACTTGCCCGCCACATCGGTGAGCGAGACACTCGCGTACCGAAGCAGGATCTCATCCTCGGCCTCCGTCTCGGCTGCGGTCTGAGAGTGGATATCGACGCCGCGCCGGACGTCGTCCTCAATTTGTTGCCACTTGTGCCTTGCCGCCGAACAGCTGATCCAGTGCGACCTTGCCTCAGACGCCGCTGTCTCGGTCTGTTCCTGAGCGATGCAGGCATTATCAAGCGTCTTGCGCCTCGAGGCGACCTCAGCCTCAAGGCGCTCTATGTGGAGATGGCCTTGGTCGAGCGTCTGGATGGACAAGGCATCAAGCGATGCAAACCGTTGGTAAAGCTCCATTTCCGCCCTTGCGCAGTGTTGTTGTGCGATTGCAAGCTCGCGGGAAGCATGCTGTGCGGCCTCGGCCGCTAGGTGGGCCTTAGCTTCCTTTTTGGACAGCTCACGAAGGGCGCTACGCTCTCGCATATCCTTCAAAAGCCGCAAGCTCGTAGCGTGGAGACAATTCATGCGGTCAGCTGCAACATCCATGCGAAGGTTTCCTCAAAGTCGCTCGCCTCGTCTTCTCCCTGACGCAAAAATTCCTGCAGGTCGCCGATCGAGTCGATAGCCCTGTCAGTAAGCGGATCGTTGCCTTGCTTGTATTCGCCGACCTTGACCAAAAACTCGGACTCGGCATAGCGCGAGAGGAGATCACGGAACGTCGATGCCGCCTTGCGATGTGCCATAGACACGACCGCATCCATTACGCGGCTGCGACTTTGCAGCACATCGATCGCGGGGAAATGGGATCGCGCAGCGATCGTGCGTGAGAGGACGACATGGCCATCGAGAATGCCGCGCGATTCTTCTGCGATGGGATCCCCCACGCCGTCACCTTCGACAAGCACTGTATAGAAGGCCGTAATTGAGCCACGCTCGCCCATGCCCGCGCGCTCCAGCAGGCCTGGCAGCATGGCAAACACGGAAGGCGGAAAGCCTCGCCGGGTCGGCGGCTCGCCCGCAGCAAGTCCGATTTCGCGCATGGCCCGGCAAAAGCGCGTCAAGGAATCCATCATCAGAACGACGCGTTGTCCTTGTTCGCGAAAATGTTCGGCAAGTGCGCTTGCCATGTGAGCACATTGCGCCCGCTCCATTGCCGAGCGGTCGGATGTTTCGACCACAACGATCGTACGACGAAGAGCCGCTTCCCCAAGGTGTCGCTCAACGAATTCGCGCACTTCCCGCCCGCGCTCGCCAATGAGGGCAACTATGTTAACGTCGGCGGCCGCGCCCTTTATGATCTGCGATAGTAACGTTGACTTGCCGCAACCAGGCTCTCCATAGATCCCGATCCGCTGGCCTTCGCCGCATGTCAGGAGACCATCCAAGGCGCGGATGCCAAGTGGGAATGGTCGCTCGATCATGCGCCTTGTCATGGGGTTGGGCGCCTTGCCCCGAAGCGGGCGCGTTTGGCCGGCTTTGAGAGCGCCTTTGCCGTCGAGGGGACGGCCAAAGCTGTCGATCACGCGGCCAAGCAAATCGGGGCCGACTGGCACTTCATGCATTCGACCGCTAGCAACCACTTCTGCGCGACTGGACAGGCCCACCATGTCACCGATCGGGGTGAGCAGCACGCCATTTTGAAGGAAACCGATCACCTCGGCTTCGAGAGAGCGTCCGGTGCGCGGATCCTGCAACAGACAAAGTTCCCCAATTCGAGCATCCGGCAACACGGCATGGAGCACCGTACCGACGGCCCTAGTTAGGCGTCCGCGCACGACACGCGTGTCGATATGCTTTGCGGTCGATCTCAGAGACGAGAGCGCCGCATCCATTGTCCTGTCTACAGCCGGACTGCCGCGTTGTGGTAGCAGTTCGGTCATAGCTCGCCTTGTTCAGCATGCAATCCAAAGCCGAGGCGCAGCGCCCGCAATTGCGCATCAAGTCCAAGATCGACATTGCCATAGTCGCTCCACAGCACGCATTGCTGCGGCGACAGCGCCGGATCCGGATCAACTCGAACTTTCGGCCGGCCTTCCCGTCCATCGTACGCAGCGAACTCGCCTGCGACGGCATCGGCTTGCGTGGGACACACCTTAAGGCGGACTTCCGCGCCGCCTTTCCGTTCGATCGCGTGGCGAACGGCGCTCACCAACAGCTCACCGGGGTCAAAAGCGCCCAGCAGGTCGCTTACGATCTGCATGACGAGTTGTGGCAATTGCTGCTCCAGGGCTGCCTTTTGGCGTGCCGCTTCAGAGACGGACTGCGCAATTAGCCGTGCCATTTCCTCAGCGCCACGATTCATCCCCTCACTACGTCCGCGCTCCCGTTCCCGCTGATAAGCTATGCGGGCCCAGCGGCGAACCCGCAGCAGATACCGTTCCGCCGCCGCGCGCGCCTCAAAGGCATTGTGCCAGATTTCGAGCTCACTGGCCGGGACCAGCGGCCCGACGGGGCGCATCCGCGGAGCGACCGGCGCTACGATATCGTCGAGCGTCATATCGCCGGGACCTCCGTCCTCAGATACGACAGCACAAGCGAAAACAATTGGTCTGCGGCATCGCGGTGTTCGGTCGCAGGATTCTCGGCCGCGGTCCCGACGGGCAAGCGTAGGAACACCCGGTGGCGGTCGAGCAAAGAATGCTCATCGAGCCAAACCCCAAGACAGGCTAATCCATCGTGTTCAATCCGTTGGGCGAGTTTTTCCGGATCCGCGATCAAGCTGGTTGAGATCGCCTGCGCCTGGTGTCGGATGCCAAACGTATGCGCTTCAGCGCCGATACGTTCGATCAGAACGGCAAGTTCAGACTTGGAAACCAGCTTCAGCAGCGAACGGGCATGCCAGATACTACCGGCAAACACAGCAGCTTGGCGCGGATCATGCCCATGCAGAAGGTCCGGCCCCCAGCCGCTTCCATTCAGGTCCATTCCATCGTCGAGGAGTAATTTTGCCAGTCTTGGCTGCAGTCTTTGGTTGTTCTGCAACCGCACCAACGTCGCAGCCGACAAAGCCGGGTCAAGGCGTGCAGCAAGGCGGGTCGGATGAGTTGAAGCGGCAAGCTCGCCCAGGACCGTAAAAGGCAATTTGAAGGAGTCATCGTGTTTGAAGGTTTGCATCCGTATTTGCACTGGGAATACCTCCTATGCGGCATCGCCGATGGTCTTTTTACGAGCGGCCCCGATTGCTGAAACACCCGAGCGCCCCTCGATCCTGGTTCGTTGCGATTGCTGCCTCCGCCCATAGACAAGAGAACTGGCCAAGTAGGACAGCACCGCGAATACTGCCACGGCGAGACCCACAATGACCGCCAGAAGTGGCACCGGAATTGATTTAGCTGCTTGGGTCAAGGCAGGCCGTTGCTCAACTGCCGGCCGTTCCGCCGGCACGAATACGACCTCTACCTTGTCGTAGGATAAGCCTTGGATGCTGTTTGCAACGAGCATCTTTATCTGCGGCAGCAGAGCCGAGACATTTATGTTGGCATCGTGCCGGACGAATACCGAGGCCGAGGATGGTGTGGCGCGCTCCCGCAACAGGTCGTTGTCAGGCAAAACAACATGGACACGTGCTGAGAAAACGCCGTCGATTTCGCTAATGGTATGCGACAATTCTTCGTTTAACGCATAGACGTAACGCGCGCGCTCCTCGGTCGGCGAGGCAATCAGGCCCGATCCTTGGAATATTTCGCCGAGATTCTTGAAAACCTGACGCGGCAGCCCCTGCGCATTCAACAGGTTGATTGAGAAGGCAACCTGCTCATTTTCGACCTGGATCGTGCTGGTCCCATCCTTGGCGGCGACGCGGACCGCATCCACGCCGTTGTCAAGCAAAAGCGCGAGCATCTCATTGGCATCGCGTTCCTGCAATTTTGTGTAGAGGTCGTCCTTGCAACCGCTCAGAACCAAGAGCAGCGGCAAAACATAATGACACGATCGCCGACCAGCCGGGCGGCGATCAATGCCTTCGCCGTGCGGTGACGCGATCATGCGCCTCGTTCATCCTTGTTTTATTAGCGTATTCACGGATGACGTAGCGCCGCTGATACTCTTGGTGACAAGGGAAACCTCAGTGACGGCGCTGTATACTTCCCGCAGACCGGCAATCATCGCTTCGTAATTCTCCCTTCCTGGCGGAGCGCCTGACATGCGCATTCCCGACCCTGCTTGGGAAGGAGACTGCTCCACCGGCCCGAGTAGGACGTCCTTCACAAGGGGTACCTCTTGGTCGGGCGTGGCAGGTGCCACGGCGTTGTCCCTATACAGCGATGAAAGGGTCTGGAGCACGCGGTCGCCCAATGGGCTCGTCTCGCTTGTCGCGCGCGGAACCTCCAGGACTGGAGCAACAGGCCCCGCCCCCGCCCCCGCCGTCGCCGACGGGCCATCGTTTTTAATCGAGGCGACCGCCTCTACAAGTGCGCACTCAAACTGGGCCTGCTCGCCGCATGCTGACGTTGGCCCTACCCTAGACAGGTTGTCGGCAAAATTGGCAGAGATGGACGTAACACCAGTTGTCATGCAAAGACTCAGTTGTTCTGTTTGAAGTGTGTGATGAGTTGATCGCTCATCACCCGCTATCGAGCTTCTCTCCTAGGGAGGCGAACTGACGACAAGCTGACGAACTGGCCACGAAGCGTCATTTAAAGGCCACGTTCGGCGTCCAGGTCAGCACGAATTTCAGCTTTCGATTGGGGACAAGATGCCGGGAAAGTTAATCCAGTCTACCATTCTCCACATTGGGATGAGAGTTCTCTTTCTCGGGGTTCTTCTCTCCACCGGCATTTATGCGACGCTGGCGGCCCCTCTGTCGCTGCCGTCGACGCCTTATAGGTATACAGTTCTGGATCAGGACCTGTCTGCCGCTTTGCGAGAATTCGGCAACAACCTCAATGTCGACGTCGACGTCAGCTCCGAGGTAAAGGGGCGCATCCGCGGGCGTATGCCGAGTATGTCGCCGCGCGCGTTTCTGGACCGCTTGACCGACCTCTACGATCTCCAATGGTATTATGATGGGCTTGTGCTCCACGTATCTGCTGCGAAAGAAGCGCAGACTCGTATGCTGGTTTTGACTTCGGTCCGCTTCGAGGTGTTCAAGGCGGCCCTTGATGAGCTTGGAATTTCCGACGAGCGCTACGTAGTGAGACCGGCACCGGGAAAGGGCCTGGTCATGGTTTCCGGCCCACCCCGCTTCATTGTGCTTGTGGAGCAGACGTACAACGGTCTCGTAGCCGAGGCACAGGCGCGACCTCACGACACCGGGACGCCTCCAAAGGAGACGGAACTGATGTTGTTTCGTGGCTCCTCGACCGTGGTCGTTCGCGATGGGCGACCGGAAGGTCCGTTCTCTTCCGAAGTGCCGCATCAGGACAGCGTCGTCCGTGAGCCTGCACAGAGCCAGAGATGACAATTGAGGATACACCGCAGCTTCCCGCATGAAGCAACACGGCGGCCATACGCTAGCAATCGCGCGTCCTTCCGCACTCGTCAGCTGTTCGACAGCTGAAGCTTGTAATCGGTGTTGTCGCTGACGAGGAACTAAGAATCGGCAGCATTGATAGCCACGCGTTAGTCATGCGGCCGGCGTTCGTCGGGAACGACAGTGGCACCAGGTGACGCAATTGTGGCGGCTTTTGATCTCAACTGTGAGGATGCACGATGTCGCTTAACCTTTTGGCAGCAAATAGCTCCACCCCCGCCCCCTCCCCACAGGCCTGCTCGGGCCCGGAACCTTCTCCACAAATTGTCGCCCAGACCGGGCAAGGCGCGTTTCTGCCCTTCCAGGCGATGCTGTCCAGTTGCTCGCCGCAGGAAAACGCTCCCGATTCCTTCGCGCAACTGGGCCTGCCGCCAGCGAATTTGAAGTCGGCCATGGACGAATTCCAGCAGCACCCGCTGGACGAACTGTCGCCAGATGTGAAGTCATCGCTGCAAGCCTTGCGACAGCACCCGCTCGAGCTCATGCCACCCGCTCTGAGGGAGGCATTGAAATCAATGGATCAAGCCCTCCCTGCAGTCGCTTCGCCTCCCATCGCGCCACCTCCCATCGCGCCGGCGCCGATAGCGGGCACGCGGATCACGTGGTGTGGCGGCAAGCTGACTGAGCCAGAGCTGCAGATTGTAGCGGTGCTGAACCGCCATAAGGACAAATGCCCGCTCAGTTGGGATTCGCTGAGCGAGCTAGCCAATGATCCGTCCACGCCGCCGGATCTTAAGGCTGCAATCGAAAGCTTGCAGCAGGACCCGGAGCTCTTTTATGCCATCGGCTCGCAGGGTGATGGCCGCTGCGGCGGCAAGATCAAGGCAAAGGATTTGTCCGGGTTCTCAGACCTTCACCCACAAGTCGCCGCCTTCCAGGACCAGCAGGCACGAAGCTACGAGCAGAACTACATCCCATCCGACGGATCTGGAAATGGTCAGCCGACGGTCATGACCTTGAACGATGCAGTGCGCGAGCTTTACCGGTACTCCGACAACCTACCCGAGAACCTGAGCTTGGCTGATTTCCGGCAGATCGTTGACGGCACAGCAAAAACCGGCAAATGCCCGCCCCAAGTCACTGCGGCCGCCCAATACTTCCTCACCCACCCGGATTCCTGGAAGCAGTTATACGGTGGCTCGATCGATAAGGTCCACAAATACGACTTCCTGCAAGTCGCTTCATCGTCGATGAGCCTCACGCAACCCGAGCTGAACACGCTCGATATGATTAACCGCAATCAGCAAGCCTTTTTTGGTAGCGGTGTCCTGACCCGGGACAAACTGGCGAAGATGGCGGACGACAAGAGTCTCAGTCCAAAGGTACGACAAGCGGCGTCGCAGCTGCTGTCAGATCCCTTATTGTTCGGTTTGCTGAACAATTCAATTACGGGCTATAAGACCCATCATCGGTTCTTCGATTTTGGCGGCGGACATACTGTCGATTCCGGCAACATCAGCAACCGGGACTTCGCCAAATTTTATGACGATATGACCGTTGCGAACCGCACGGTTCAGCAGGCGAAGGCCCATGTTCCCAAGACCGCGGCAGATCAGGACGCGGTCGCGGATATGAAGATGGGTGTGGCGGACCAGCCCGATACCAAGTCTGCCAAGAAGAATGGCGGGGCTTTTATGCACACCATCGACGGCGTGCTCAAAGTGGGTTCCAAAGTTTTTGATTGGGCCGCGACGGCTGTGGGCCTCCTCAGCTTCGTTCCGGGCCTGGGTCAAATCGCCGATGCCGTTTCAATGGCGCTCGAGGGGGCGTCGCAAGCAGGGAAACTCATTCATACCGCTATTAGTGGAGGCAACATTAAGAAGGCATTGGCCGAAGCAGGGCTCGATATCGCTGCTCAGGCTGTAGGCCTTGTCGCTGGCCCCGAGGTCAAACTCGCGATTCGCAACGGGCTCGCGAAGGCGGCGCTGGAAGAGGCCTTTACGGCCGGCGTCAACCTACCGGTCGAAGCCGCCAAATCCTACGCGGAGAATTATCTAACCGATCTGAAGGCAAGCCTTGAGGCTGGCCCCATGCAAGCGGCAGGCGTTCCCGACTTTGTAGGTATGGCGACGCTGGCTCAACGCGTGGCCTGACAAATCAATCCGCGTCTCCTTCGGCGCGGATTGGCCTATCCTGCCAATCAGCGGCTGTACAAACTTTGTCGCTTGATTGGTGGGCTAGGTGGCGACAGGGTGAACCCTTGGACGTGACAGATCGTGCATTGCATCGTCGGCGCGCCATCCAAAAACGATTTTCGTGAATCCTTCTGACAACAGTTCCGCGGGTCGATCGCCGACGCGGAGCGTAGCTCTACTCGATCCGGTGCCTGAGAGTAGCCTGGCAGGAAGGCGAAGTCTGTCCGACTGCGATAGCGCCCCCCAATGAATGCGCGGCTGTCTTTAGACTGATCTTCCGACGACCATTGCCATTTGCAGGCGTGGATTGACGAGGAGGAGTTGTCGAACAACGCGCGAACTCCTCGAGCGTCAGAGCCGGAGCACCATAGTTATCCCGATCACCTTCTGCACGTGGTACAGGCGGATCGAAAATGTGACACAGGACAGGAGGTATTTCACGGCGGCGGCGTGAGAAGTCGATCAGTAATTCCAACGAATGCTTCATCCCAGGGCAAACCAGGCAACATTCTGACGACGCTCCGAAGGGCTTTTGGGGAGAGGTTCCTCAAGTCTGATCGCCTAAATTTAATCGCCGCCCGGCATAGCCCGTTGCGTAATGCCTCCATCGATACCGTTGGCACCCAGCGACCATTCCTGCCCTTGCGCAACCGCCGTCATGCGTTGCCTGGCGGCGTATGTGCCATGGCCCCAATTGCTGTTACTTTCCCTGTTCTGCGCTGCTGGTCTTGCCCGTCTCGAAGGTCCTGTATTTGGCAACCGGGATAGCCGCGCGATCACCGAGACTTGGCCTGACAGCGTTGTTGTCGATCAAGTCGCGCGGATCGTTGACCATGACCGCCAAATTGCGGCGAGTCGAGCAGCCAAGCGTCCGGTCGAAGGAACTGTCATTGGCTAAAGGACCGGAAAATGGCGGACAGTCAGGAGGGAGGCTGTCGTAGACAATCGCCTCTATTCGCGCTGCAGAACGGTGGTGCTGTTCAAAGAGGCGGATGTTGTAGCCGTCAACTCCCATCTCCATCACCTGACTGGCGATCTGTGCGCCGAGCCAGGGCGGGCCGCTGATAAAAAGATGGACGGCATCGCTCCGGCCACGGCTGGCACTCGCAATGAAATTACGCAAACGCTGCCGTTCGACAGCGCGAAGGCTCTGCAAGAACAAGACCTTGTTCTCCTGCCGGACAATGATTTCGGTCGATGACTCAACCGGCGAGGAGCTTGTGCAGCCACTCACGCTTGCGCTCAGAGCGACCAGGAGGCTTGTGATCCGCATCATCATGGGCGTTACTATTCGATGATGAAGCCATCCAGGGCGCCTGAGCCGCCGGTAGCGTGGTCTTGCGGCGGATTTTCCGATGAATTCATCGGAGTGGCCTCCACGTCGGAAGCTGAGCCGAGGCGATCGGTGGGTGCGCTCATCTGCTTGGGATTTGATCCAGGCCTCACGATGTAAGGTGTGACTATGATAACCAGTTCCGTCTCCTCCTTTTGAAATGATGACGAACGGAACAGCGCGCCGAGGATCGGCAAGTCGCCCAGCCAAGGGAAGGCGCGAATATCAGTATTGACGCTACGCCTGATCAGCCCACCGATTGCAAAGCTTTGACCGCTGCCGAGCTCAACGGCGGTCTCGGCACGCCGGGTGGAGATGGCAGGCACGGAAATACCGTTGATTTGGACGGCACCTTGTGTCGACAGCTCACTGGCTTCCGACTTCACGCGAATATTGATCTGCTCGTTGTTGAGAACGGTTGGCACGAACTCCAGGCCGACGCCGAAGTGACGGAATTCAACCGAGACTTGCCCACTCCCCTGCACGACCGGAATGGGAAATTCACCGCCGGCCAGGAAGTTGGCGGATTCACCGGACATCGCGGTGAGATTCGGCTCAGCTAAGACAGAAGCGACATGCTCCTTTGCAAGCGCGTCGAGAACCGCGCCAAGGCTGACATTGCCATCATTGTACGCGACGCCGGCCGTACCGCCGCCGCTCGCCGCACCAGAACCGGCACCTTTGCCGCTGGCCAAACCCACTGTCAGATTGCCGATCTTGCCGAAAGCGGACAGGTTGATACCGAGTTCCTTCATGGCGCTACGGGAGACTTCAGCTACGCGCACACTCAGATTGACCTGCAACGACCCAGCGACTTGAATCTCATTGACGACCTGCGCACCGTCACCGAGAAATTGCTCAGTGACTTTCGTTGCGGTGTCGACGACTTGGGCATTGGGCGCTGTCCCGCTAAGGATCGCGCCGCGCGGCGTATAGCTGACGTGGATTGGATAGTCGCCGACCCGAGTCCTCAACATGGCGCGCAGATCCTCGATGGGTTCAGTGACAACAATATGCAATTGCGCGAGAGCCTCCCCGTTGGCGTCCAAAGCGAATAGGCTGGTCCGCCCGGATTTCTTGCCAAAGACGAAGACAGTCTTATTCGAGGGTGCCTGAAAATCTGCGATCGTCGGATCGGCAATAAAGATGCTGGCGGCTGGTGCGGACAAATGAATTGTCTTGCCAAGCGAAGAGGAAAGATTCAGCGTGCCGTTGATGCTATTGGCAGTGGCACGCGGTGCGCCTTCGTACCGCTTGTTTTGGGCCGTAGCAGAAAATGGGAAAAACAGAATGAGCGCGCAAAGAAGATAGGCCGAGCAAGGAGAAACCATAGTTCTCAAACCGCCAATGACGGTCGACCGACGATTGGTGGCAGGATGGCCAATAGGAACGACTTTCAAGACAATCTTCGCTTTCAAATGCGACCAGCTTAGGCAGATGGTGCGTCAGTCAATTCAAGGATGTAGCCAATGCCACGCGCTGTGTTGATTCGCAGCGTTGCCCCTGACTGACTCAGATTTTTGCGCAAACGATAGATGCCGACTTCGAGCGCGTTGGCCGAAACTTCATCGTCGAACGCATAGAGGCTATCTTCTAGCTGCGCGCGGGGAACAGTGCGGCCTGCGCGGTTGAGTAGATGCTCGAGAATACACAGTTCGCGGCGTGCTATCTTTACTGCCTGGCCCTCAACGAAAACTTGTCGGCCGATCGGATCGAATTGCAGGTTGCCAAATGCAAGGGTGGGGTCGGCAATTTGTGTTGAACGCCGCAGAATGGCTCGCATTCTGGCGATGAGCTCTTCGGTGCAGAAGGGCTTACGCAGGAAATCGTCCGCACCACCGTTGAAAATCGCGATCCGTTTTTCGAGATCGTCGACACTGCTCATGATGAGGGCAGGAACCGAATGCCCGTTGCTCCTTAACTGTGCCAGCCAGGGCAAGCTATCACCGTCCGGCATGACCAACTCCAACAGGAGAATGTGATAGCTCGCGCAACAAAATGCAGTGGATGCCTCGTCCAGGGTACGAGCCACGTCAACGGCGAAACCGCAATCCTCGAGCGCCCCCTGTATCGTGCGTGTAAGGTGGGCATGATGGTCAATGAGCAGCGTTCGCATTTCATCACCAATCAAGCACGTCAAAACATGGGTCCCGAATAGTGCGCGGTTTGTCGTGGCCGTCGGATAGAGGGTAGTCAACGCCCTCTTGTCCGAAGATCTGGTCTCTCCTTGCGCCGTAAATGACCTCACCGGACGGGATGGACTCGTGGCCGCCGCGACCGTCGATCCAGTCAACGCCCTGAGGCTGCTCGATCAGATCGTCGCTCTCACTGCTGAAGAAGGTATCGGGTCCGGTCATACCGCGAAGAGCGTTTGCCATCGGACATACTCCTGATGATGGCCCCCATGGTACTTTTTACACTTTACTTTGGATTCTTGAAAATCGATTGCTTGGATAATGTTCATCCACGTTACGGATGGATCACATTTCGCCCTTCCACTTTGCACTTTGTGTGATCTCATGAATTCCATGTAGCTATAACTTCGAATTTTGAGGCTAACCGGGGCAGACGCGACCTGTGAAGCACTGGATCAAAATAAGCCTGCCGCCAGTCCCCTTTCAATCGGCGGGTCCTGCCGGGTTCGCGGATTGACACGCATTTGTAACCGGCCATATTGACGGCCCAATTCTCGATCGGGGGTTCAGGTCCTGAAGGCCGCAGAATCTGCAACCGAGCAGTAGCTTCATGAGGTGGTCGTGGCCACGAGCCGGTTGAGTTTCTCAGCGCAAGAGTCACCCGAACGCGAACTCGGCCTACCTGAACGCGCTGCGCGCCTTCGAGGCCAGACAGAGACGATATTGTTGTTCGAGGTGTGGCGCCAAAGGTGGACGCTTCGGATTGGCAGCGCCGACGCAGTCGGTGATCGGCGGCGCTGATATGGCTGCAAGGGGCGCGCGCTGCCTTGCTCGCGCCGTAGGGCATTGGCATCCCCGCGATGGACGGCGCGGCTCGCCATATTGACGGTGCGTCGCCCGCCGTTGTCTTGAAGTGCTGGATAGCTTCCTTCCGAGATCGGCGGCGGCAAAAAAGCTGAAACTCCTTGTGCCAAGCCGATTTCCAGCGGCGCCAGCGCGCCAGCAGCGCTTCGGCGCTTAGCCTATGCGACCGTACTAAGCGATGGGACGGGCTCGTTCCGCGGTAAATTTTCGACGATTACCGCGCCGATATCGCCGGATTCCGCCATAACGAGAACAGTCTAGGTCGCCAATCAGCTTGCCCATCCTTGTCTCACTTACGTCAACAGATCGACCTGGGGTCCCCAAGTGTCGGAGAGCACAAAGCCGACAGGGAATGGTTCGTCGTGCGCAATCCGCAACTCCGAACGCCCGAAGACATAACCACGACCTGTGACGCGCGGCAGCACGGCCTTGCGGCCGCCGATTTCCGCTTCGCCTATCGCCTCGGCCGTGAACTCGCCGCCGATGATGGACCGAGAGATGCGGGCATCGCCGACTTTCACCAGGCCGCGTGCAAAAAGCGCCGCGAGGTTGGCGGAACTTCCGGTACCGCATGGCGAGCGGTCCACCCGGCCCGGCGGCAGCGTCGTGCAGGTACGCACCGCGCCATCGGGCTCGTGATCGCGGAACATGACGTAGGCAATCTCGTCGACACCCGAGAGCGTGGGATGGCTCACCGTCACCTGCTCCGCGAGCAGGCGCTTGAGCTCGATACCTGCTTCGGCGAGCCCGCGCGCGTTGGATGGCTTGATGGAAAGCCCGATCTGGCCCACGTCAACCAGAGCATAGTAGACGCCGCCGAACGCGACATCGACCTTGATCTTGCCCCATTGCGGCGTGTCGATTGCGTGGTCAAGCAGCTCCGCGAAGCTCGGCACGTTGTCGAGGCTGACGGACAGGCAGCGTCCGTTATCGCAGCGCGCCCGCGCCACGATGAGGCCAGCAGGCGTGTCCAGCCGCACGACCGTCTCGGGCTCGTGCATGGCGACGCATCCGCTTTCGAGAATCGCCGTGACGACGCAAATGCAGTTGCTGCCAGACATGGGATGAGCCTTGTCTGCCTGCAACACGATGAAGCCGGCATCCGCATCGGCTCGGGTCGGCGCGACCAGTAGGTTCACCGACATGGCCACATTCGCGCGCGGTTCTCTGGTGACGATGCGACGCAGGCTGTCATCCACGGCGTTGATGTGGTTCATCTTGTCGAGCATGGTACTGCCCGGGATTTGCGGCGCGCCGCCGGTCAGCACATGACCGACCTCGCCCTGGCAATGGACGAGCAAAAGGTCGAGGGATTTTTCGAAGCGCATGTGCCGGCTCCTACCAGGCCCAGGGGTCGTCGGTGACGTATTTCGTGATGAGCTGAGTGCTGCCGCCCTTCACGGGCTGAACCCATTTGCATCGATATAGAGTTGGCTTCGCATGGTCCGTCCCTTCCTGTCGAGCATCGCGGCGCTTTCTAGAAGCGGTCGACGCGATAGGGATTCATATCGATGGGCGGCTTGGCGCCTGTCACGAGATCGGCCATCAGCCGGCCGGTGGTCGCCGCATACGTCAGTCCCAAATGCCCGTGCCCGGTTGCATAGAAAACATTGTGATGCTTCGCGGAAGGTCCCATGACTGGTACCGTGTCGGGCAAAGCAGGGCGGTGCCCCATCCATTCGCTGGCCTCGTCGACCGTCAGGTCCGGCAAGGCTTCCTTCGCCCGCTTCACCAGCACCTTGGCACGGCGATAGTCTGGCGGAGCTTCGAGGCCCGCCATTTCCACCGTGCCGCCGACGCGTATGCCACCGGCCGTAGGCGTCACCATGAAGGCTCGGGCTGGCCAGATGATCGAGTGGCGCATCGAAATGCCAGGGGCCATGATCTGCGTGGAATAGCCGCGCTCGGTCTCGAGGGGAATCGGTTCGCCCAGCTTGGTGGAGAAGCCGGCAGTATAGGCCCCGGCGGCAAGCACGACGCGATCGGCCTCGAGGCGTCGTCCGTCCTTGAGCCGCAGCGCGGAAATCCCTGTCTCACTTTGCTCGAAGGCCACCACATCGCCTCGCACGATCGTGCCGCCGAGCGCCTGGAACGCCTCGAGCAGCGCTACGACGAGCTTGTACGGATCCGATATCGAACGGTTGTCGGGGAAAAGGACTGCCTTGCCGATCTTGCTCGCAAGTGCCGGTTCCAGTTCGCGGATTGCATAGCCATGGAGCACCTGGTGGCGCAAACCGAAGCGCTCGAGGATCTTAATATGCTCGCGGTCGGCGCGAAATTCCGCCTCGTCGGCATAAAGGCTAAGGCAACCCTCGGCACTCAGCATGTGCTGCAGCCCGGTCTCGCTCAGAAGCGCTGCCAGGTCTTCGTGTACGCGCCCGCAGAGCGCGGCACCGGCGGCTTCCAGTTCGCGCAGCTTCGACGGCCAGCTGGCTGCGAGAAAGCGCAGGAACCACGGTACCAGCCTCGGCATGTAGGCGGGGCGGATTCGCATCGGGCCTTCCCGATCGAGCAGCCATTTCGGCATTTGCGCCCAGACGCTGGGTCGCGATGCCGGCATGAACTCGGTCACCGCGATGCTCGCCATGTTGCCGAAGGATGCACCCCTGCCCGGCTGATTTCGATCAATCAGAACGACGGTCTCGCCGCGTCGCTGCAACGTGTAGGCTATCGTGGTGCCGATTATGCCGGCGCCAACGACCACGGTCTTTGAGTTCGGTTGTTGCGATCGAGCCATGCTAGATCAACCCAGGACGGGAGCCATGGCCTTCGCGAAGGCCACCTTTTCTTCCTCGTTCAATGGCAGCAGCGGTCCGCGACCATTACCGACCGGGGTTCCGGCCAACTCACAACCATACTTCACCTTTTGCACGAACTTGCCGCTCTCCAGGCTCGACATGGCTCCGTAGATCACCTGCATCTTGTCGCGAGCACCGATCCAGTCACCGGACTCGATCGTCTTCACGAGGTCCACACAGGCCTTGGCCATGCAATTCGCGGGGCCGCAAATCCAGGAAGTTGCGCCCCAGAGATAGAAGTCCAGCGTCTGGTCGTCCGAACCGTTGGTGACCTGGTAGCGGTCGCCAAAGCGCGAGCGGATGTCGATGGCGCGCAGCAAGTTGCCGCTGGACTCCTTGATGCCGATGATGCGCGGCTCGTCGACGAATGCGTCCAGCACCTCAAGCCCTACTTCGACGCCCACCTTGGGCGGATAATTGTAGACTACGATTTCAACGTCTACGGCATCCAGCACCGCGCGATAGTGCGAGATGAGCTCGTTCGGCGCCGGCGTTGCATAGTATGGCGCCGAAAGCAGCACGGTGCCGTAGCCAAGCGCGCGCGCACGTATGGTGTGCTCGATTACTTCCCAGGTTGACCCAGCATTCGTTCCGGCAATCAGAAGTTCGTCCTTGTTGGCGAACTCGGCCACGAACTTCAGGACTGAAGCACGCTCGTCCGCCGTCATTGCGTTGTATTCGCCTGTCGATCCACAGGGCACCCAACCCGATACTCCGTCGGCGCGCAGCTTGGTCAGAAGCTTCTCGAACGCCTTGAAATCGATCTTTCCTGCGGCATCAAATGGCGTCACCAGGGCCGGCATCACACCTTTTAGCTTCATAATCTTCTCCTTTGTCTTTGTGGATCGCGCGGTTCAGACCGCTAGTTTCTGGAGGATGCGCCTCTCGATCACAGTCACCGCCCTGGTCAGTGGGAACGCGATGACGAAGTAGATCAGAGCGACGACCGTCAGGACCTCGACCGGACGCGCCGTGTTGTTGGAAATGTTCGAGCCGATGAACATCAGGTCGGCCATGCCAACCGCCGACACGAGTGCGCTTTCCTTGAAGAGGCTCACGCAATTCGACAGCAAGGTGGGGATGGCGCGCAGCAAGGCCTGGGGAAGCACGACACTCGTGATCTGCGTCCACCGTGGCAAGCCGAGTGCCACGCAAGCATCGTACTGCTCCCGTCCGATCGATTTAAGGGACGCCCGGAATGTCTCGCTGGTGATTGCCCCCATATAGAGCGTGAGAGCGATGACCCCGGACGCGAAATTCGAGAGTTCGATGCCGAGCAGCAACGGCAGGCAGAAGAA
Source organism: Mesorhizobium captivum (assembly GCF_033977165.1). Classification (NCBI taxonomy): domain Bacteria; kingdom Pseudomonadati; phylum Pseudomonadota; class Alphaproteobacteria; order Hyphomicrobiales; family Phyllobacteriaceae; genus Mesorhizobium; species Mesorhizobium captivum. The sequence goes on along the minus strand of NZ_JAVIJB010000066.1, from coordinate 4,055 downwards.
AATCCAGAAAAGCTGAATCAGGACCGGAGTGCCTCGGAAGAACTCGACATAGACACTCGACAAATTGCGAAGCACAAGATTTGTGGATGTCCTCGCCAGCCCGACCGCAAATCCGATTGAGCAGCCCAGGACGACGCAGATCAAAGTGAGTTCCAGCGTGGTGGAGAGGCCTTGCAGGAGGGCATCGCGGAACCGAAGGACGACAGTGAAATCGAGAGAGTCCATGGCCATCTCCTATCCGGCAACCGCCAAGCGGCGACGCTCGAGATAGTCGACGAGCTGGGTCACCGGGAACGAGACGGCGAAATAAATCAGCGCCGCCACTGAGAAGGTCTCGATTGGACGATATGTTTGGGTCGCGAGAGATTTTGCCTGATACATCAGGTCCTGGACGGCCACGATCGCCACTAGCGCGCTCTGCTGGAAGATCACTATGCCGTTGGTCAGCAAAACGGGGATCGAGGCCCGAAAGGCAGTCGGCAGGACGATGTAGAGGATGCGCTGAACAGGGTTCAGCCCAAGCGCGATGCCAGCGTCGAGCTGCTCGCGCGGAACGGCCTGGATGGAAGCACGGTAGGCTTCCGCGTTGAACGCGGCGAGGTTGAACCCCAAAGCCAATATGCCCATGGTGATGGAGCCCAGAAACACGTTGAACAGCATTGGCACGCAGTAAAAGAACCAGATGATCTGGACGAGCGCAGGCGTGCAGCGGAAAAACTCCACGAAAAGGGTCACGGGCAGCCGCATCAAACGCCAGGGGCTCATCAAGAGCAACGCGAGCACAAAGCCTAGGGTGAGGCCGATCGCATTCGCGGCTACCGTAAGCTGGAGAGTCACCGCGAGACCGTCGAAAAGTGGACCAAGATTGCGCGTGACGGACTGGAAATCGAAACTGTAATTCATCGCGCTGCCTCACTGCCGAATGTGGAAGACGCGGTCGATGAAGTCCCGGGTTCTCTCCTCTTTGGGCGAGCCGAGCACCTGCTCGGGCGGACCGTCCTCGACGATTACGCCACCCGCACAGAACAACACCCGCGAGGCGATGTTTTTGGCAAACCACATGTCGTGCGTGACAATCATCATCGGCATGTCTTGCTTGGCGAGCTGAAGAATGACCTGCTCGACCTCGCCGACGAGTTCCGGATCAAGGGCCGAAGTCACCTCGTCGAAAAGCATCAGCTTGGGATCAAGCATGAGCGCGCGAGCAATGGCGACACGCTGCTTCTGGCCCCCCGACAGCTGGGAGGGATAGGCGGCCAGTTTTTCGCCAAGACCGAACCGGGAAAGCAGAGCGGCCGCTCTTTCGGATGCCTTGGCCTTCTTCTCGCCGCGGACCTTGCACGGGGCAAGGATCAGGTTCTGCATCACGTTCAGATGAGGGAACAGCGTGTAGTGCTGGAAGACCATTCCGATCGAGCGTCGCACCGCGATATCGATAACGGTGCGCGCCGGGGTCGCACCCGCCCGAATGTATGGCTTGCCGGCTAGAGTGACCGATCCGCCGTTGATGGTTTCCAAGCCCATCATGACCCTGAGCAGCGTGCTTTTGCCGCCGCCGCTGGGACCGATCACGACCAGCCTCTCGCCCGGTTTCATGGTTAGATCGATGCCCTTGAGAACTTTGAGGGCTCCATAGCTCTTTTGGAGCCCGCTCGCGCTGACAAGTGGAGCTGCCGGCTGATCGCGCATGGCGGACACCCTCATTCGTTTCGAGTTTCGTGAATAGCAATGAGGGCCGGACAATCCGTCGCAGCCCTCTTCGCGAAGCCTATTTCGCGCCCCTGAGCACTTCGTCGTTTGCTTTCTTGATCAGTTCGTCCACCTGGCCCGTCGCGACCCTCTCTTCGAGGAAGATGTTGACAACGTCCACATCGGAGAACGACAGGCTGTGCGGGAGGCCGAAGGCAACGCCTTGCTTCGCCAGCGCCGGCGTCGGATTCAGTGCGACAGCCCAATCCGGATTGGCCTGCGTGAACAGCGCGTTCGTATCTGAAGCGTCCACGAGGATGTCCGCACGGTGCGATTTCAACGCCAGGCGGGTCTCATCGTTTCCTGGAAGCCGTAGCACTTGAGCCTGCTTGATCGCCGCAGAGATAGCCTTGTCCTGCGCAGTACCGGACATGACTGCCAGCGTGATGCCGGGCTTGTCTATATCGGCGACCGACTTGGCGTCCGCAGCGATCTTGGAGTTGCTCTTATTGTAGACCAACGAGATCTGGTACTCCATCGCGGGAATGGAGAAGTTCACGGCCATGGCACGCGGCGGCGTGCGATTGAGCGCCAACGAGAGGTCCCACTTCCCCGCCTGAAGTCCGGCGACGATGTTGTCCCAGGTTGTGTCGACGAACTGGGGCTTGACCTTAAGGACGTCGGCGAATTCGCGGCAGAGTTCGGCAAAGAACCCCGAATACTCGCCAGTTGCCGGATCGCGCATGACGTAAGGAGGCGCCACGGCAGCTCCGCATCGCAGCACGCCCGCCTTTTGAACGCCCTCCCAATATCCCTCGGCTGATTGAGCACGGACCGTGGTCGAGATCGTCACGGCGATCGCAACCGCCGACAGCACCTTCAGGCTGGCGGCAAGAAATCTAGGCAGCATTGAATTCTCCTCTCTTCGAGCGCCCTCAGGCGCGTTCTCCGCGCAAGTCGGCTTCGGCCGATCATTTTTATGTCGGCATGGTGCCGACAAGATTTATATTGTCGGCACGCTGCCGACATGTCAACGGAAAAGTACAACGTGTCGACATGACCCCAGATTTGGGGCAATATGAATCGCGGCGCATGTCCGAGCCGGCGCACAAGGCGCGTGCTCTAATGCATAAGGAGGGCGAGATGGACGCGGGAACGGAGCCAAAACGGACTAAGGGGACGGGTTGGAAGAGCGTCTACGACACGCTTCGCGGGGAAATCCTATCGCTGGAGCTTCAACCGGGTACGCTGCTGGACGAGACGACGCTGTCGGAGCGGTTCGACATGTCCCGCTCACCCGTGCGCGAAGCGCTCATCCGGCTCGCGGGCGAAGAGCTTGTCGTGACGCTGCCAAACAGAAGCACCATTGTCGCCCCTATCGAGATCGCAAGCTTCCCGAAATACGTTGAGGCGCTCGACGTCGCGCAGCGGATGAACACTCGTCTCGCCGCTGAGCTTCGCACTGAAGGTGACCTCAAGAACATCGCTCGCCGCGAGCGCGAGTTCGAGGCAGCAGTCAAATCCGGCAATCATCTGGCCATGTCCGAAACCAACAAACAGTTTCACATGGCTATCGCGCATGCCGGCCGGAACCCCTACTTAGCCTCGTTCTACGAACGATTGCTCGATCAAGGTAGGCGTATGCTCCATTTGCATTTTGAGTTCCTGGAGCGAACCCACGATGGATATCTGCTTACCGATGAGCACCATCTCATGTTCACCGCGATCAAAGCGAAGGACGTGGAACAGGCAGACATTTTGGCGCACGCCCACACGCGCCAGTTCCAGGCCAACTTCATCAACTTCATGCTCGAGAACTATACGACCGATGTCACTCTTGGGCCTCCCTAATGGCGGCCAAATAGGGATGATTGCCCACAGCGTCGGTTTCATGGGAACGGGCCGCGGTGGGAAGATCATGCCGAAGGCATAGGCGGCCGCCTATGCCGCGCACCAGCGCCCGGTGCGGCGCGAGCCGCGAGCCCAGCGAAGCTGGTCGGTCACTCACAGGATGCCTGCGTCCAAGTGAACGGCCGGAATGAGGCGCGAAGCAGCCATTCATGGTTTAGCTGAGCGACTCTTGACAGTCTCGGATACGCTGCCTTGAGGGATCGGGGGTAGCGAACCCTCTGGCTCGATCACGCGCGCCATCTAAGAGACAGTGGCAAGGGACTGACAGGTCCTATTCGGGAACCGAACCTATCCACAGAAATATTTTGTTGGTATTTTTGTTGGAAGTAGCTGCGATTGAGCTTCCCCTAAGCATCTGAAAGCAAAATAGGATTTTCTTTACTTGGATTCCGCCTCTGGGCACCATCCCCTCTTCTCCCGACATTCCCTCTCGCCGAAGCTTCGACGCTCAAGTC
>NZ_JAVIJB010000065.1:0-27593 GCF_033977165.1 Mesorhizobium captivum | reverse complement strand
ACTGTTCGCGATGTCCTCGCACACCTGTTCGCGATGTCCCCGGTCCAAACAAAGGGGAGAAGGGGAGGCCTCTACCCGCCCCCTCAGGTCGAGCTTAACTCATGCCCGGCTCTCCTCTACCAGCTTTGCCAGTATCGCCATCGCCTCCTCTGCCCGATCGGCGGGGACGAACAGATGGTCATGATAAAAAGCCGAGACCGGATTGACGCCCATGCCGGCCGCGGCCAGCCGCGTCGTGATGGCTGCCAGAAAGCCGACCGCCTCCAGCGAGGAGTGGATGTTCAGCGTGATCATCCGGCAGCGGAACGTGCCGGCCAGGCCGCCTGATTTCGCCTCGTCCTCCGTCACGATCAGCGTCAGGCCTTCGCGCTCGCGAAAGCTCATGACGGGCTTGAGGTTTCCTGGCAGGGACGTGCCGGGCGGCAGTGTTGCGAAAACATGGACACCTGGAAGCAATTCCGGCTTCATCGAAGCCAGCAGTCTTTGCAGGTCGGTCTCGCCGGTCATCGATTCTCCCCGGATGGTGCTGCCGGCAGTGTCATGCTCCCGGATTGCCTTTGCCAATAGTCCATTTGTCGCCGATTTCCGATAGTCCTCGCGGGTCAGCCTGCTGCGACCTGTCTCGAGTAGGCAGTCCGCTCGGCTGATTGAGGCGGACCGGACATCCGTTCAGCTAGTTTCAATCTGCGGCACTTGACGCGCTCTTCGTTACCCCTTATAGAACCAATAAGTTACATAACTAAATGGTTCTATAGCCTTGGCGACCGACAGTCTCAGCCTCACATTAGCGGCGCTTGCCGATCCGACACGGCGCGCCATCCTGGCGCGCCTGTCACTTGGCGAAGCCTCGGTGACCGAGCTGGCGGAGCCGTTCGCCATGAGCTTTCCGGCAGTCTCGAAGCACCTCAAGGTGCTGGAGCGCGCGGGGCTAGTGGCGCGTGGCCGCGACGCGCAGTTTCGGCCGCGCCGTCTACAGCCGGAGCCGTTGCGTGCCATCGATGAATGGCTGGAATCCTATCGAGCCTTGTGGGACGCCCGCTTCGATCGGCTCGAAACCTATCTGCAAACCTTGCAGGCGGGGGGCTCGGGCGGAGACCGAAATTGATGCCCGGCCAACTAGCGCGCCGCTTATGCGCGGCTTGAAACTGCCTTGTCCTGTCAAGACAATCGAGAGGGGAAAATGACAGATCAGAAGATCGAACTTCCATCCGACGACCCGGTGATCATTATCACCCGAACCTTTGATGCGCCACGCTCGCTGATGTTCAAGCTGTTCACCGACCCCTACCATCTGGTCCGGTTCTGGGGGCCAGAAGGGTCGACTTACCCGGTCTGCGAGATGGATGCGCGGCCAGGCGGCGAATGGCGCCTGACCATGCGTTTCGCCGATGGCAGCGAATACCCGACCAACAGTGTCTATCTGGAGATCGCTCCCCCGGAGCGGATCGTCTATCGCGACGCGCCGTTCGACCGCAGCCAGTGGCAGGATACCTTGCCACCACCCAATATGGTGACGACTATCCTGTTCGAGGATTTCGGCGGCAAGACACGAATCGTGGCGACCGTTCGCGCCAACTCGATCGCCGCACGCGACATAGCGGTGAAGATGGGCTTTGGCCAGATGGTCATGGCGAGCTACGAGCGGCTAGACGCCTATCTCAAGATTCTCTGAGCGAGAGTGCGGTTCGCGCTCGGAATGAGCCGCGCCTTTGAAAAAAAATCCGGGACGTGTCGGACCGTAGACCCGTGCGGCGTCCTTGGTTCAAGGCTGGCGAGGAAGGCCAGCGTCCGAACCAAAAATATCAGGAGGGAACGTCAAATGAGCATTACTCAAACCGCACCCGTGTCGTCGGGTGCCCTGTGGGCCGGCCGCGTGCTCAGCACCGTCATCGTGCTGTTCATGATCTTCGATGGCACCATCAAGCTGCCGCCGCTCGACATCGTCACCCAGACGATGGTGCAGCTCGGCTGGCCGGCCGATCCCAATGTCGCGCGTATGCTCGGCATCATAGGACTGATCTCGACGGCGCTCTACGCGCTGCCGCGCACCTCTGTGCTCGGCGCTATCCTGCTCACAGCGTATATGGGTGGCGCCATCGCCACCAAGGCGCGGGTCGACAGCCCGCTTTTCTCCCATACGCTGTTCGGCGTCTATCTCGGTATCATCCTATGGGCCGGCTTGTTCCTAAGGGACCCCAAGCTGCGCGCGCTGATCCGGTTGACGCGATAAGGGAGGAGAAAAAGATGCTTGCCGCCATCCTCATCATCCTGGTCGTCATCATCGCGGCCGTACTCATCTACGCCGCGACACGGCCGAACGATTTCGTCGTCAGCCGGTCCGCCAGCATCAGGGCGCCGGCCGAAGCGATCTTCCCGCTGATCAACGACTTCAAGCACTGGCCGAGCTGGTCGCCCTTCGAAAAGCTCGATCCGAACATGAAACGAACGCTTTCCGGCGTCGAAAGCGGAAAAGGCGCGGCCTACGCCTGGGAAGGCAACAGCAAGGCCGGCGCCGGCCGCATGGAGATTACCAATGCGGTGCCGTCGTCGCTGGTCTCGCTGAAGCTCGACTTCGAAAGGCCGTTCCGGGCCAACAACACGGTCGACTTCACTTTGACGCCATCGGGCGACGGCACCACGGTCACCTGGGCGATGCGCGGCGGCCGGCCGTTCATCGCCAAGCTGATGGGCCTGTTCATGAATTTCGACTCGCTGATCGGCAAGGATTTCGAGGCCGGGCTCGACAATCTGAAACGCGCCACAGAACGGTAAATCATTAGTGATTTCAATGGCATCGTGGTGTGCCTGCGCAACCGGCCCAGGCACTCGAAGCGCCAATCTCCGTTGCCCCGGGATCAAATTAGCCGTTTGCGAGTTAAAGAAATGGCGGCGAGGACGGCGATCCGCGTGAGAGGAACCACAATGAAGAAAGCGATGGTCATTCTGGTGTTGGCGACGGCGCTCGGCGCGTGCTCGCAAACGGAAAAAGGTGCCGCGATCGGCGGTCTGGGCGGTGCGGCCGTCGGCGCGGCTGTCGCCAACGAGCCGGTACAGGGCGCGGTGGTCGGCGGCGCCGTCGGTGCGGTGGCCGGCGCTCTGATCGGCCGTGCCAGTGAACGCGGCCAGTGCCGCTACCGCGACCGCTATGGGCGCGTCTACATCGCGCGTTGCCCGTCAGGCTATTGAGGCATCAAACCAAAGAAAAACGGCGGGCAAAGGCCCGGCGTTTTCGTTAAAGCGCGTCACACTGAAGCGGATTCAGGCGACGCGCTTTAAGTCTTTGCTTTGATGCATGTCGTTTTCCCAAAACCGCTGCGCACTTTTGGGCGACATGCATTGTGAAAGGCGGCGATTACTCTGCGGTGGCGGCTTCCGCTTCGGCCGGCGCGGCGGTCGCCGCGGCAACGGCAGCAGCGGCGTCTTCCTGCGCCTTCTTCAGCAGCGCGGCGCGCTCCTGCGCCTTCTTGCCGGGCAGAGCCTTCGCCGGGTTCGAGCGGGCTGTACGCTTGGCGATACCGGCCTCGTCGAGGAAGCGCAGCACGCGGTCGGTCGGCTGGGCGCCGTGCGACAGCCAGTGCTTGACGCGGTCGGCGTCGACCTTGACGCGTTCGCCGTCCTTCGGCAGCAGCGGGTTCCACGAGCCGAGCGCCTCGATGAAACGGCCGTCGCGCGGCGAACGGGCGTCGGCGACGACGACGTGGTAATAGGGACGCTTCTTCGAGCCCGCACGGGCTAGTCTGATCTTCAGTGCCATTTTCTATCTCCTAAAAGCTCTGATTTCGTTGATTGGGTTTGTGGCTGATTAGCCGGCTTTCGTCACGCCGTTGTTAGCGGCGATCTGTTCGTGGTGACGGATCACTTCGCGGATGACGAAGTTCAAGAACTTCTCTGCGAAATCCGGGTCGAGATGCGCATCCTTCGCCAGCTGGCGGAGGCGGGCGATCTGTTGCTGCTCGCGCGCCGGATCGGCGGGCGGCAGGCCATGCTCGGCTTTCAGCACGCCAACCGCCTTGGTGCAGCGGAAGCGCTCGGCCAGCATATGGATGAGGGCGGCGTCGATGTTGTCGATCGAAGCGCGGTAGCCCGCCAGAACGGCGCGTGCGTCGGCCATGTCCTTCTCCTCGTTCATCGCCCCCTCACTTCTTTTTCCCAAGACCAGGCAGCCCACCGCCGCCCAGGCCGGGAAGTCCAGGCAACTTCATGCCGCCGGGCAGGCCCGGCAATCCGCCGCCACCGGGGAGTCCGCCAGGCAAGCCTTTGCCGAGACCGGCCGCCTGGGCCTGCTTCTGCAAGGCCTCCAGCTGCTTCGGATCCATCTTGGAGAGGTCCGGCATGCCACCGCCGGGCATCATGCCGCCGAGGCCCATTTTCGAGGCAAGGCCGCCCATCATGCCGCGCATCAGGCCGCCGCCTTTGCCCTTGCCGCCCATCGCCTTCATCATGTCGGCCATGCCGCGATGCATCTTCAAGAGCTTGTTGATCTCGGCCGCGTCCGTGCCGGAGCCGGCGGCGATGCGTTTCTTGCGCGAGTGTTTCAGAAGGTCGGGGTTGGCCCGCTCGGCCTTGGTCATCGAGGAGATGATGGCAAGCTGACGGCGGAACATCTTGTCGTCGAAGCCGGCCGCAGCGAGCTGGTCCTTCATCTTGCCCATGCCGGGCATCATGCCCATGATGCCGCCCATGCCGCCCATCTTCGACATCTGCTGAAGCTGCTGGGCCAAGTCGTTCAGGTCGAACTTGCCCGACTGCATCTTCCTGGCCATCGCCGCCGCCTGTTCGGCGTCGATGGTTTCGGCGGCCTTTTCAACGAGCGAGACGATGTCGCCCATGCCGAGAATGCGGTCGGCGATGCGCTTGGGGTGGAATTCCTCCAGCCCATCCATCTTTTCGCCGGTGCCGATCAGCTTGATCGGCTTGCCGGTGACGGCGCGCATCGAAAGCGCGGCGCCGCCGCGGCCGTCGCCATCCATGCGGGTCAGCACCAGGCCGGTGATGCCGACGCGCTCGTCGAAGCTCTTCGCCAGGTTGACGGCGTCCTGGCCGGTGAGCGAATCGGCGACCAGCAGGATCTCGTGCGGCGACGACACCTTCTTGATGTCGGCCATCTCGACCATCAGCGGCTCGTCGATATGGGTGCGGCCGGCGGTGTCGAGGATGACGACGTCATGGCCGCCGAGCCTGGCCGCCTGCACGGCGCGCTTGGCGATGTCGACCGGGCTCTGGCCGGCGATGATCGGCAGCGTGGCGACCCTGGTCTGCTCGCCGAGCTGGCGCAACTGCTCCTGCGCGGCCGGACGCCGCGTGTCGAGCGAGGCCATCAGGACCTTCTTGTTCTGGCGCTCGGTCAGGCGCTTGGCGATCTTGGCCGACGTCGTCGTCTTGCCCGAGCCCTGGAGGCCGACCATCATGACGACGACGGGCGCCGGCGCATTGAGGTCGATGGCGACGCCTTCGGCGCCAAGCATGTCGACCAGCTCGTCATGGACGATCTTGACGACCATCTGTCCGGGCTTGATCGACTTCAGCACCGCGGCGCCGACCGCCTTCTCGCGCACCTTGTCGGTGAAGGAACGCACCACCTCCAGCGCGACGTCGGCCTCGAGCAGCGCCCGGCGCACCTCGCGCAGCGCCGCCGAGACATCCGCCTCGGACAGCGCGCCACGGCCGGTCAGGCCGTTCAGGATCGAACCCAGGCGTTCCTGCAGTGATTCAAACATTCTTCTTCCTTTTCTCTGGCACCCGGATGATGCCCGAGAGGTAGTGCGTTCGCGCCGGGTCGCCAAGCAAAAGCCCAAAGCCAAAAAACACCCGGGGGCGCATCGCGCTGCCGGGTGTTGGCCTCCAGGATCGGTTTACAGCACTTGCCTCAAAGAGGCTTCGGCGTCCTGGTCGGCTTTCGCGAAGGTGTACTCGTCGCGGAATTCGTGCGCGTCTAGACAGGAAATCGGCCGAAGAGTCAAGGCTTGGGCCAGGCCCACTCCTCCTTCTCCCCTTGCGGGAGAAGGTGGCCGAGCGAAGCTCGGTCGGAGGAGGGGTGTTGGACGGATCGCTGCATCAAGGACGTAAGCACTTAAAATCGTTTCCTATTTTAGCGCCGCGTTTCTTCCAGCACCCTCATCCGTCTCGGCGCTGCGCGCCGAGCCACCTTTCTCCCACAAGGGGAGAAGCGAAGAGGCTCAGGGCAGCCTTTCGCCGTCGAGGATGCGCTTGTAGAGGTCGAGATATCCTTGTGCCGTCCTGGTGATGGGAAAACGATCGGCGGCGGACTCGCGACACCGTTGCGGCGACAAGCCGGCGATCGCGGCCAAGGCCTGCTCGAACTCGGCATCGCTATCGAAGAGGCGTCCGGTGGCATCGTCGACGATCTCCGGCAGCGCGCCGCGCGGCGTCGTCAGCACCGGCGTGCCGCACAGCATTGCCTCGACCGGTGCCATGCCGAACGGCTCTTCCCAGGCGATCGGGTTGAGGAAGGCCTTGGCCTCGCCGAGCAGGCGCAGCTTCTTATCGCCGTCGACGGTGCCGTGGTAGCGGAAGCGGCGGCCCAAGCTCTTGAAGAAGACGCCCTGGCTGCGAACCTTCGTGCGCTGCAGGAGTTGCCAGCGCGAGCCGCCGGCGATGTCGAGCTGGAAATCGAAGGACCTGGCGAGATCGACGGCCCGGTTGAGATTCTTGCCGGCGCGCGCGATGCCGGCCAGAAACAAAAGCCGGCTCGTTTTGATGGCGGACAGGCGATAGGCATCGAGCGGAAAGCCGTTGTAGACGAAGGTTTCCCGTCCGTGATTGCGCGCATGGCTGGCGCTGACGAAGTTCCAGTTCTGCCCGTTTTTCGGGAATTCCGGGGCAAAGCCGTGCATCGTAGAGAGCGCCGGGCGCGGCGCCTCAGTGTACCAGCCATTGAAGTGCACGATGTCGGTGTCGGCCGGAATCGCGGCACGGCATTCGGCGGCCGAAGATGCCTGCCGCACTTCGCAAAGTGGATGGCTCGAGCCGCGGCCGGCGATCAGGACGACCTGGTGGCCGCGGCGCGAAAACTCTTGAGCCAGCCAGTCGACCAGGCGCTCGGTGCCGCCATAACCTTTGCAGGGGATGGTGCGTTCCGCCACCAGCGTGATGCGCATCAGGCCAGCCTTTCGGCTTTCTGCTTGAGCATGATCCCGTCCGAGGGCTGGTTTCCACTTTTTGGGATCATGGTCGGTCCGGCCCGACCTTCAGCGGCGAGCGGCGGTGCAAAAGCAAGAGCATCGTCAGCAGGGTGCTTGCGATGCCGATCGCGGCGATGAGAACGGCGTCCCAATTCGTCCAGCCGGCGCCTTCGAGCGGCTTGGCGTTGAACAGGGCGAAGGAATTGTAGCTTTCTTGATGCGAGATCAGCAGGAAGCCGGTCAGGTTGTTGCCGAGATGGGCGCCGAAGGCGGCGCCCAGATTGCCGGTCGCGTAGACCAACAGCGTGAGCAGCAGCGCGAATGCGGCGATCGAGACCAGCACGCAGGCATTGATGGCAAGCGTCGAGGCCGAGGTCCAGTGCAGCGCGGTGAACAGCAGCCCCGGCAGCGCCGCCCAGATCAGCGGGCCACCGAATCTGCTGGCGAGGCCGCGCAGCAAATAGCCGCGGAACAGAGCCTCTTCCGAGGAGGTCTGCAGAAAGGCGAGGAGCATTATCGGGACAAGGAATAGCAGCCAGGACGAGAACGCGATCGATCCGCGGGCGACTTCCGGCTGCAGCCAATAGAGCAGGACCTCGGAGAACAACGAGGTGATCAGAACCGCGACCAGGCCTTTGAGGAAACCGCCGCGCGAGATGCGGCGGCTGGTGCCGATCAGCGCCGAGAGCGGCTCGCCATGCACCAAGCGCATCGCCACCCAGAGGCCGATCCAGATGCCGGCAAACGACGTCAGCGCGGTGAGGATGCCGAAGGGGGATGCCAGGAAATCCTGCATGTACCGGCCGGTCGAGGGACCGGGCAGACGCCAGACGATGTAGGCGTAGGTGCCGGCAAAAAGCACCAGAGCCGTCATAGCCATCCAGAAGGCAATGACGATTGCCGTTCCGAGCAGCAGGCGCAGCAAGGTGGTCTTTTCGTTCGGCGAGCGGCGGTAGCGCTCGAAGGCGGTACTGTCGATGATCACGCGGGTCCCCTGCCGGACGCTTAGAGCAATCCCCTGGAGTTGCTCAAGGGTCGCATGATCTAGGGGATCGGCGCTTTGCGCGCAATCGTCATCGTTGCGGGCTGCTTCGAGGACATCTCCGAGCGTAGAAGGCGGCCACCGATCGCCGGCGGCCGCCTGATGCAATCAGCACGCTGTCAGCGCCGGATCAGCGCATCACATAGACGATGCGGCGCGTGCCAGGATCGACCAGCGCCGGCTGGTTGTTCACATAGACGTAGCGGTAGTTGTAGTCCGGGATCTCGCGCAGCTCGACCGTGTCGGGCAGGGTAGCACCCGTCACCACTTCGCCCTCGAGATAGACCGGGTCTACCCGATGCGTGGTGATGTAGGTGCCCACCTCGGCCGGCGGCCTGGCGATCGGCTCGATGGCGTCGTCGCCGGAAACGATGGCGCCGGTGTAGGTGTCGGTGCTGTAGACGTCGTCGGTGGGCGGCGCCACGACGGCAATGTCGGCTTCAGCCGGCCGGCGCGTCACGACCACCCGGCTGCCGCCGAAGTCGCCCGTCACATAGTCGGAATAGACCCAGCCGTTGCCGCCGGCTTCGGCGATGGTGCACCATTTGCTGTTTGCGATGCAGCCTCTGAGCGTGGCCGACTGGCCGGCCGCCAGTACGCCGATCACCGGATATTGCGGGCCAGGGCCGGCGCGGACGTTCAGATCCGTCACCGCCGAGACGGGCGTATCGGCAAGGGCCGCACCCGACATGGCGAGCAGCGCACCGGCAAGCGCCGGAAACAATACGCTTTTCATGGCTTTTCTCCGTTTTCAACGCTCCCTCGGGCTCGAAAACGAAACAAGGCCTTATGCGTTCCGGCTAAAGCGCTTATCGCCCGCTCACGAATTGTTCCATGTCCTTTCGGCGGGCCGGTCAAAAGACCGTGAAGAGCACCGGTTTGCGCCTGTCATTTCTCGGCATTCCGGGACTATTTCGGCGCGAGCTGGGCAATGACCTGGCTCGCCACGCTTTCGCCCGACAACCTCGCGCCGCCGCAGGTCTGGATGAGCGGCCCGGCGACATGCTCGCCGGCGAAGAAGATTTTTTCCGCCACCGGCCGCATCAGCGTGGCGCGCGCTTCGGAACGGCCGGGACGGGCTGCCGCATAGGCGCCGCGCACGAAGCGCTCCGCGCCCCAATCGGTCATCATGGCGCGGCCGACATGTTTTCTGACATCGCTGCCGAAGATGCCGCACAATCGGTCGACGACGAAGTCGACGCCCGCCGCCTCGCCGGCCGCCGACATCTCCCAGGCGAAGTCGCCGCCGACAAACCCCACCATCAGGTCGAGGTCGAAGGGAAAGCAGAGGAAATAGATGTCGTGCCTGGCCATGCGTTCGATCAAAAGGTCGTCGAAGGGCTGCAGGCCGAGCCGCGTGCCCTTGATCTCCACCGGCAGCTTGGTGAGCATGCCCATGGGCAGGTCGAAGAAGGCGCCGAAATGCGCATCCGGCAGCGCCGGCGAGAACTCGATCTCCTCAAAGGCGAGCACCGCCAGCGAAGCGGTGACGATGACCGCCTTGGCGCGGATAGTGCCGCGATCGGTGACGCAGGCGACGCCAGGCACGTCCCAAAGGATCTTGCGGACCGGCGTCGACAGCTCGACCGGCACGTCGGCGCCGAAATGCGCGACCAGCGCGCCGAATCCTTCCTTGCTGAAATAGTTCGGATCGAGGTCGGCGGCGGCCTGGAAATCGCGGATCGAAATCTCGTCCTCGTCGGCGCCGAAATCCATCGGGCCGGCAAAAGTGGCGGCGGCGCGCGGCGCATGGCCCTTGGCGAGCAGCGCCGACAGCCGGTCGTCGTCACCGTCCCGGACTTGATGCGCGGCCAGCAGTTCGAACAGCCGCGCATCGGCGGCCTTCATCTCAAGTTCCTCTTCCTCGCTCGCCTTGCGGTCGCGATAGTAGAGATGGTCGACATTCATATCGTGGTGGTGCAGCGTCCAGCCGGCAGCCTGCGCTTCGGGGAAATAGGGATTGCGGTCGGCGGCGTGGAGCCAGGCGCAGCCGATGTCGAAGGGCACGCCGAAATGCCGGTCGCTGGTCCAGGCGCGGCCGCCGATGCGGCTCATCGCCTCCAGAAGTGTAAAGGAAAGTCCGGCAGCCCGCAGCGTCTTGGCCGCGGAAAGCCCCGCGGAGCCGGCGCCAATGATCACGACATCAACGTCTTCCATAAAAGACCCCCGCCACAATAAATGCCGTCGCCATAATAAATGCTTGATCGTAGGCAAATTCCCCGGCATTCGCCAGCGTCGAGCGCCGTGCAAGCCCCTGAGGGCGGTGACAACCGGGCGTTTCACTGGCAGATTTGCAACCGGGACGTGATTCAGGCAACCAGGAGAGACAGCATGGCATTTTTTGCCAAGGGAAGGATTTTCGTGGCCGCCGCTGTGGCGGCACTTGGGCTGGCGACGGGCGCACAGGCGGCAGGCAGCTGCGGCAATAACGGCGCCGGCTTCGATGCATGGAAGCAGGAGTTTGCCGCGGAGGCCCGGGCCAACGGCGTCGGTCAGAGGGGTCTGTCCGCGCTGGCCGGCGCGACTTACGCAACACGGACGATCGCAGCCGACCGCGCCATCCACAAGGCGTTCAGCGGCTCGGTGGAAGCGTTCATGAAGCGCCGGGGCGGGGCCGCGATTATTTCCAAGGGCCGGGCTTTGAAGAAGTCGAACGCGGCGATGTTCGACAGGATCGAGCAGACCTACGGCGTGCCGCCGGGCGTGCTGCTCGCCATCTGGGGCATGGAGACCGGCTTCGGCGCCTCCATGGGCAATCAGAACACGGTCTCGGCCATTTTGACGCTTGCCTATGATTGCCGCCGCCCGGACTACTTTACCCCGCATGCCATCGCAGCCCTGAAGCTGGTCGATCGCGGCGCGTTGAGCGCCTCCTCGGTCGGCGCCATGCATGGCGAGATCGGCCACACGCAGTTCCTACCCGGCAACGTCTTGAAATATGGCGTCGGTAGCGGAAACCTGCGCGACAGGAACACGGCGCTCGCCTCCACCGCCAATTTCCTCAAGGGCCATGGCTGGCAGGCCGGCGCGAGCTATGAGGCGAATATGGGCGCAATCGCCGGCTGGAATTCAGCCAGCGTCTACCAGCAGGCCATCGCCCGCATCGCCGAGGAGATCGACGGCAATTGATCGAATATCTCCGTTCCGACGAGAAGCCCGGCCTGCGCCGGGCTTTTTGTTACGGAGCCAGGGTCAAAACCCAACCACCCGGAACGACTAGGTTCGATCTCATCACCTAACTCTCAATCATTCGCGTAGCCGCTCAATGGACATTTCCGGGAAACGGGAATCTGGAAGGTACCGGTAGTGCCGTTGCAGGTACGGAATTTGGGGTTCCGCGGCGCCGAGGCCGCCTTTGACCTCGCCTTAATCTCCACTTCGGTCGGCTGGTCGAAATGCGCGTAGCCGCTCAACGGGCATTTCTGGGATAGGGGGACCTGGAAGGGGCCGTCAAAACCACTGCAGGTACGGAACTTGGACGACCGCGGCGCCGAGGCCGCCTTTGGCCTGCCCTTAATGTCCACGTCCGTCGGCTGGTCGAAATGCGCGTAGCCGCTCAACGGGCATTTCTGGGAAGCGGGAACCTGGAAGGGGCCGTCAAAACCGCTGCAGGTGCGGAACTTGGCCTGGGCTTGCGCGGCGCTTGCCGCAACGGGCTGCCAGCCCACCAAAATGACGCCCGTAACGAGAAGAAGAAAAATTCGATTTTTCACTATTAATCCCCCTATCCCCAGAAGGAACTTAATGGGATTCGACAAAAGGTCAAACAGGAAACTTCGTTGGATCCGGCCAGCTTCGATTACATTGGGAACGTCAAATAAAAACCCGGCGTTTCCGCCGGGTTTGCCTTGGTCGTTCGGTGTCGGTCGATGAAGGCCGGGAGCCCCGCCCCTCGAATATCAGCTCCGCCGGTTCCTTGCCGCAAGCGTGCGCAGCCGGAGCGCGTTGAGGCGGATGAAGCCGGCGGCGTCCTTCTGGTCGTAAGCGCCGCGGTCGTCCTCGAAGGTGACGAGCGCGTCGGAATAGAGCGTCTTTTTCGACTTGCGGCCGGTGACGATGACATTGCCCTTGTAGAGTTTCAGCCGCACCGTGCCTTCGACGTCTTCCTGGCTCTTGTCGATCATCGCCTGCAGCATCACGCGCTCGGGCGAGAACCAGAAGCCGTTGTAGATGAGCTCGGCATAGCGCGGCATGAACTCGTCCTTGAGGTGCGCCGCACCCCGGTCGAGAGTGATCGACTCGATCGCCCTGTGGGCGGCGATCAGGATGGTGCCGCCGGGCGTCTCGTAGACGCCGCGCGATTTCATGCCGACGAAACGGTTCTCGACAAGATCGAGGCGGCCGATGCCGTTGTCGCGGCCGAGGTCGTTGAGCGCGGCCAGCATGGTGGCCGGCGACAGCTTCTTGCCGTTGAGCGCTACGGGATCGCCCTTCAGGAACTCGATCTCGATCTCGGTGACGGCGTCGGGGGCATCCATCGGCGAGACGGTGCGCTGGTGGACGAATTCCGGCGGCTCGCTCCACGGATCCTCCAGCACCTTGCCCTCGGAGGAGGAGTGCAGGAGGTTGGCGTCGACCGAGAAGGGCGCGTCGCCGCGCTTGTCCTTCGGCACCGGGATCTGGTGCTGCTCGGCGAAGTTGATGAGATCGGTGCGCGATTTGAACGACCAGTCGCGCCACGGCGCGATGACCTTGATGTCGGGATTCAGCGCATAGGCGGAAAGCTCGAAGCGGACCTGGTCGTTGCCCTTGCCGGTCGCACCGTGCGCGATCGCGTCGGCGCCGGTCTCTTTGGCGATCTCGACCAGGTGCTTGGAGATCAGCGGGCGGGCGATCGAGGTGCCGAGCAGATAGGTGCCTTCATAGACGGTGTTGGCGCGGAACATCGGGAAGACGAAGTCGGCGACGAATTCCTCGCGCACGTCGACGATGCGGATATCCTTGATGCCCATCATCTCGGCCTTCTTGCGCGCCGGCTCCAGCTCGCCGCCCTGGCCGAGGTCGGCGGTGAAGGTGACGACCTCGGCGCCAAGCTCGGTCTGCAGCCATTTCAGGATGATGGAGGTGTCGAGGCCGCCGGAATAGGCGAGCACGACTTTCTTCACGTTTTTGAACTTGGACATTGTTGGCGGTTCCGCGGGTGAAAAGGTTTGGGGGGCGAGTATCACGGGGTTTCCGGCTCATGCAAGAGACGAACGGGCGCAGGGCGGCGGCGGAAGCTGGGCCAGACGCTTCTGCCGGCAGATGCTGGCCTCGGCAAGACGGCTGCGTTATAGGTCGCGCTATCCAATTTTGCAGGGGCGATCATGTCCTTCATTCCCGATACCACGACGCTGATCCAGTTCGCTATCGCCACCGTCATCCTGGCGATCACGCCGGGGCCGGACATGACGTTGTTCGTCTCGCGCACGCTCAGCCAGGGCCGCGCCACCGGCTTTGCCTCGATGGCGGGCGCGCTCTGCGGCACGCTGATCCACACCACGCTGGTGGTGGTCGGCGTCTCGGCGCTGATCGTGGCCTCGCCGATGGCCTTCTTCGCGCTGAAGATCTTCGGCGCCGGCTACCTCGTCTTCCTGGCTTGGCAGGCGATCGCCAAAGGCTCGGCTTTTTCGCCGGAGAAGAAAAGCGGACCGCGGATTTCGCTATTCCGCAGCTGGGCGGCAGGGCTCGGCGTCAATCTGCTCAACCCGAAGATCATTCTGTTTTTCATGACGTTCCTGCCGCAATTCGTCTCCGCGCATGATCCGCACGCGCCCGGCAAACTGTTCTTCCTCGGCGTCATGTTCATTGTGCTGTCGATCCCGGTGACGGCGCCGATGGTGCTGGCGGCTGAGAAATTCGCGGCGGCGATGAAGGCCAGTCCGCGCGTGACGCGGGTGGTCGACTATCTGTTCGGCGGCGTGTTCTCGGCCTTCGCGCTCAAAATCCTGACCGCGCAAGCGAAGTAGCTTGCGCCGGACTCAAGGTTCCGGATCGAGCAACGGCTCGCGCTGCCAGCTGCCGGCCCAGCGGCCGGAGGAGAGCCAGTAGAAGATGCCGCCGACCATGCCGCTGCCGATCAAAGCGAGCCTCACATTGTTGTCGGTGACATCGAAATCGCCATCGCCGATGTTGCGCGCGAAGCCGAGGAAGACGACGGCGATGACGGCGCCGCCGAGCGCGTAGAACAGCCAGTCGCGCCGGCCGAGCACTTCGGCGATCAGGATGACGACCGCCGCCGGCATGAAGCCGAAATAGGCGACGAACAGGGCAATGAAAGGTACCGAGAAATAGAGCGAGGCGGTCGCCGCCGGCTCCGGATTGGCCGGCGTATAGCCGAGATGCGCCAGGAACAGGACATTAAGGAAGGCGCTCGCCGCCAGCGCGGCGACCGCATAGCCGATCAGGATGACGGCGAAGCGGACGAGATAGGCGATGATACGCCTCACGCCTCGCCGTGCCCCGCGATCATCATGGCTTCCAGCGCCAGCCGGTCGACCTTGCGCATGCGTTCCGATTCCGACTTCAACTGGCCGCAGGCGGCGAGGATGTCGCGGCCGCGCGGGGTGCGGATCGGCGAAGCATAGCCGGCATTGTTGATGTAGTCGGCGAACTTCTCGATCGTCTCCCAGTCCGAGCACTGGTAGTTGGTGCCGGGCCACGGATTGAACGGGATCAGGTTGATCTTGGCCGGGATGCCCTTGAGCAGCTTCACCAGCGCCTTCGCGTCCTCAAGGGAATCGTTGACGTCCTTCAGCATCACATATTCGAAGGTGATGCGGCGGGCATTCGACAGGCCCGGATAGGCGCGGCAGGCGGCGATCAAATCCTTCAGCGGGAACTTCTTGTTGATCGGCACCAGAAGGTCGCGCAGATCGTCATTGGTGGCGTGCAGCGAGATCGCCAGCATGACGCCGATCTCCTCGCCGGTGCGGGCGATCTCAGGCACGACGCCGGAGGTCGAGAGCGTGATGCGGCGCTTCGACAGGGACAAGCCGTCGCCGTCGGAAGCGATCAGCAGCGCCTTCTTCACCGCCTCGAAATTGTAGAGCGGCTCGCCCATGCCCATCATGACGATGTTGGAGACTTTTCGGCCCTCGGCCGGCACGATGGCGCCGTCCGGCGTGTCGCGGTCGGGGAAGTCGCCGAGACGGTCGCGCGCGGTCAGCAGCTGCGCCAGGATTTCTTCCGTCGTCAGGTTGCGAACCAGCTTCTGCGTGCCGGTGTGGCAGAAGGAGCAGGTCAGCGTGCAGCCGACCTGCGAGGAGATGCAGAGCGTGCCGCGGCCTTCCTCGGGGATATAGACGGTCTCGATCTCGACGGGACGACCGGCGCCGCGCGGCGGAAAGCGGAACAGCCATTTGCGCGTGCCGTCGGAAGAAATCTGCTCTTCGACGATCTCGGGCCGGGCGACGGTGAAATGCTTGTCGAGCTCGGCGCGCAGATCCTTGGAGATGTTGAACATATGGGCGAAGTCGGAGACGCCGCGCACATACATCCAGTGCCAGAGCTGCTGGCCGCGCATCTTGGCCTGGCGCTCCGGCACGATGCCGGCGGCAACCAGCGCCGCGCCGAGCTCGGCGCGGGTCAGGCCGATCAGCGACGGCTTTTCGGTTGCCGCGGCACGGGCGCGCAAGGCGTCGCGCGCGCCCTCGGCGGTCAGATCGAATGAAAGGGTCATGGTTGCGCCAATATAAGCGGTTTGCGGCCGATTTCAGCATCGTGCCCGAAATGAAGCGCGGCGCATAGCACAGGTTGCAGGCGGAGTCATGCGCCCGGCAAGGGAACAGTCGGAATCGCTTCAGCCGGCTGCCCGGCGCGGTTCCCTATCGCCGCATCGATCACATATTCGTGTTAGCGTAACAGCCCGAAGCGCAGCCGCGAACCTGAAAGGGGCGACCATGCCCTTGCAAAAATGGGAGTACGCAGAATGCATTCGATCAAGCTTGTCGCGATTGCCGGACTTGTCGGCCTGTCCGTCTCGCAGGCATTTGCCGAGGACACGATGGGCACGATGACGATGATGAAGGGCGGGCAGGTGACGGCAATCATGCCCGACGGGCACATGGGCACCATGATGCCTGATGCGAAGACGAGCGCCGAAATGATGAAGATGGCGAAGCCGATCAAGCATTGCATGATGATGATGACGGACGCCAAGGGCAAAACCTATATGATCGATACGTCGACCAAAAAGGCCCAGGCCGAATGTGAAAAAATGGCGATGTGAGCCGCAACCTCTCAAGCCGACCTGCCCGCCGGTGACACGCCGGCGGGATGGCTTGCATGGCCGGCTATTTCGCCGGTGTCCCGCAGGCGCCGATGACGGCTTTCGTCATCATCCTCGAGATGACCGGCAATCACGACAATGTCATCGCGCTGATGTGCGCGGCGGTGCTGGGCTACGGCACGGCACGGCTGATCTCCAACGAGCCGCTCTACCACGCGCTGTCGCGCGTGTTCATCGCCGAGGCGATCAGACGGCGCAGGGCGGAGGAGCAACAAGGCTGAATGGCAAGTTTGGCGCTGTCGCCCTATTCGTTGGTCTCTGGCCGCGCTTGCGGGAGGCGGACTTCACTGTTGCGCCAAAGGGCGAGGTTTCCCTGACTTTCAATATCACCTCGCGAATCAAGAGCTTCTATTCGCTCGGCAATCTCTTCGAAGGAAACCTGCTCGCCCTCTTTGCGAAGTGCTTCTTCGGTCTTCGCAATGACCATCGCGGTTTTCTGCCACCGCTCCATCACCATTTGCATGACGGTGGCGTCGATGTTGCTATCCTCCGCCAAGGGAGCCTCAGCCTATTTGCACTTGGCGATCGAGGCCAGCGCGGCCGAGATGCCCTTCAGCGAAAAGACATAGGATGTCGGGTTGCCGCGGCCGGACTTCGCCTGCACCTTCATGTCGGTGCCGGTCTTCATGGCGGCGATCAGCACCGGCTCTTCGGCCGCGTTCTCGACCCAGGCGGACTTGCCGCGGGTGAACATCGAGAACGACTTCTTGTCGATGGTGACGGTGGCCTTGGAGCCTTCCTGGAAATTGTAGCCGGCGATGAACTGCGGCTCGTAGGAGACCTGCTGCCCCGGGCGCTGGCTGACGAAGAAGAACATGTCGCCGTGATCGAGCGACGGCGGCTGCTTGTCGGTCGGCACGGTGAGCACGTAGCAGACCTTGCCGCCCGAGGACTGATAGCTGTAGGTGCCCCAGGCATTGTGCTGGCCGATCTTGGTCGCCTGCTGCGCCAGCGCCGGCGCCGCGAAGGCAGCCGCCAGGACCAGGCTGGAAACTGTAGCAATCAATCCGCGCATCGTTCTTCCCGTATTCCCAAATGGTGCGGAGGCGGGCCGCGTGGCGTCCTGCCGTCGCTTCATTTTGATTTAATCAGGGTTACCAAACGGTGAATTTCCTCAAGAAAAGGAGCTCACCCCAGGAAACCGCCACCAGTCGCGCCGCCGCTGGAAATGCGGCGATCACGATGTCCCGGCGCGAACTTGGAGGCCACGAAAGCGGCAAGAGTTTGTCTTTTCGTGCGGGTGGTTTCGCGGTCTCGTTGTGCCGAAATGTCAGCCAGGGTCAACCCCAGGGTCAACGCTTGTCGGCAAGCGCATCCCTGGCGGCCTGCCGGTGCGCGGGCGTGATGTGGGCGCTGACGGCGGTGATCGCGGCGGTCAGCACGGCAAGGTCGTCGGTGAAGCCGAGACCGAGGACGAAGTCGGGGATGAAATCCACCGGCAGCACGAAATAGCCGAGCGCGGCGACCAGGATGCCCTTGGCGCGCAGCGGCGTGTCCTTGTCCATGGCGCAGTAATAGGCGGCGACCACCTCGTCCATGAACGGGATCTGCCGGGCAGCCTTCTTGGCGGTGCGCCAGAATTTCTCGCGCACCTCGCCCTCGCCGGCGAGCTTGCCGCCAAAGCCGAAGAAATCAAAACCGGATTCCTGCGCCATCAATCTCTCCTTGGCCGCGCGTGTCCTTGCGTGCCGGCCCGCCGCGGAAAATGTGGTGAAAGCGGCACCCCGCTGCAAGAGGTCGCTAGGCGGTGGACATCGGAAATGCTCGATGCGATCGCACGATTGGCACTGCCGGCGGGACAGAGAGGGGTGCGAGGGAACGCGGCGCCACAGTGCCTTTCTTAATCGCCCAGGGTCTTCGCTACTATTCCGCCCTGCGACGACGAGGCGAGGCCGCTTCCAGCCCTACCCGAAATACCGGTTCATCCGCTTCGCAAGCTCGATGTCGAGCGCGGTGATCCCGCCGGCGTCATGGGTGTTCAATGTCACGTCGACGGTCTTATAGACGTTCGACCAGTCGGGGTGGTGGTCCATCTTCTCGGCGGCCAGCGCCACGCGGGTCATGAAGGCGAAGGCCTCGGAGAAGTTCTTGAAGCCGAAGCTGCGCTTGATGGCGGCGCCGTCGGCGGCCAGCGACCAGCCTTCGAGTTCGGTAAGCGCGGAGGCGATCGCCTCCTGGCTGAGTTTCTCTCTGGTCATGTCGGGTTCCTGTGCTATTCGAAAATTGAAACAACCATAGCGCCGGATCGATGAGCGCAAAGCCCATAAAGTCCATTCTGTTCGTTTGTCTCGGCAATATCTGCCGCTCGCCGCTGGCCGAAGGCCTCTTTCGCGCCGTTTGGGGCAACGAGCGCGGAACGCGTCACGACATTGTGCTCGATTCAGCCGCGACAAGCGGCTGGGAGGTCGGCTCCGCCCCCGATCCGCGCTCGATCGCGGTCGCTGCACGCCACGGCGTCGACATTTCCGGACAGCGCGCGCGCAGGATAGCGCCGGAGGATTTTTCGCGCTTCGACCTGATCCTCGGCATGGACCGCTCGAACGTGCGCGACCTCAAGGCGCTGGCGCCGCCGTCAGCGCGCGACCGTATCCATCTCTATCTGGAATTTGCGACCGGAACGGGACTAGACGTGCCGGACCCCTACTATGACGGGCCGGAAGAGTTCGTTTCCGTCTACCGCATGATCCGCGAAGCGTCGGAGGCGCTGGCGAAGCGGCTGGAAGCGCGCGTGTCGGCGCCGACCAGCGGCCAGGCTTCCTCGACGATATAAGGGCCGCCGCCGACCGAATCGCGCGACGACATCAAGACGAAGCGGCCGACGCGGAAGGGCAGCGCGGAAAAGTTGCCGCGCGCCGAAAGATATTGCGCGACGTCGAGCGGGCTTGCATTGCGCAGGCGCGCAAGCGTCACATGCGGCGTGAACTTGCGCGGATCGGCGGGCAGGCCGAGCCGCTGGCAGATGCGGTCGATCTCGCCCTGCAGCGCCACCAGGTCCGATGAGGCGGACACGCCGGCCCATACCGCATGCGGCTTCTTGCCGCCGAAAGCGCCGACGCCGGAGAGCGTCAAGGGGAAGGAGGGCCGGTTGATCCGGTCGAGCGCGTTGGCAATCTCATCGGCGACATGGCCTTCGACATCGCCGATGAAGCGCAGCGTCAAATGGTAGTTTTCAACGTCGATCCAACGGGCTCCGGGAAGGCCGCCCCGGAGCAGGGACAGCGAAAGAGCGGCGTCACGCGGAATTTCGAGGGCGGTGAAAAGACGTGGCATGAAAAGCCTCCTGTCCTCGAATCGAAACTCTCACCCCTTAGCGAATCATCGATATCCGCGCAGGGCAAGCGGTTTGTTGTCCACAAGGTTTCCCCAACGGAAACCGTGGCATTCCGACCTCACTATGCGCCGCCGTCCGCGGCAATGGCCTTCTCCACGGAGGGTAGGATGCGCTCGACGATCGCATCGACGCCCTCGGGATTGGGATGCAGGCCGTCCTCAAGCTGCAGGTCGGGGTGGCCGGCGACGCCGTCGAGAAAGAACGGATAGAGCGGAACATCGTATTTCATGGCGAGCCTTGGATAGATTGCATCGAAGCTCTTCTGGTAGCCGGCGCCGAGGTTAGGCGCGGCGCGCATGCCGGCAAGAAGCACGGCGATCTTGCGCTGCTTCAGCTTCGCCAGCATCGCGTCGAGGTTCTTTTCGGCGATGTCGGGCGAAACGCCGCGCAGCATGTCATTGGCGCCGAGTTCGAGGATGACGAGCCGGGTGCCGTCCGGCACCGACCAGTCGAGCCGCGCCAGCCCGCCGCTCGTGGTGTCGCCCGACACGCCGGCATTGGCGACGGCAACATCATGGCCCTTCGCTTTCAGCGCCGCCTGCAACCTGTCGGTGAAGCCCTGGCCTGGGCCGAGGCCGAAGCCTGCCGTCAGGCTGTCACCGAAGCCGACGATATTGAAGGTCTCGGCCCGCGCCGACGAAATGGCGCCGCAAACGCCGAGGAAAAGGATGAGGGCTGCGGCAAGTGTATGTTTGAAAGCCATGCGGCGAGCCCCATATGACCGGAACAATCCCTGGGAGGAGGCGTTTTCGTCTCCTTTTTCCACCATATAGGACGCTTTCATTGTGACAGAAGCCGTCATCGCATTGAGGGATGTCTCGCTGACGCTTGGCGAGGGCGCTTCCTCCGTCCATGTGCTGAAGGGCGTCAGCCTCGATGTGGCTAGCGGCGAGGCCACCGGCATCGTCGGCCCTTCGGGCTCCGGCAAGTCCACCTTGCTGATGGTCCTGGCAGGGTTGGAAAGGGTCGATTCCGGCACAGTGCGAATCGCCGGCGAATTGCTCAACGGCAAAAGCGAGGATCAGATTGCTTCATTTCGGGGGCGAAACATCGGCATCGTCTTCCAGTCCTTCCACCTCATCCCCAACATGACCGCGCTCGAAAATGTCGCGGTGCCGCTGGAGCTCGCCGGCCATGCCGATCCGTTCGGGGTGGCCGCGCGGGAATTGGGAGCCGTCGGCCTGAGCGACCGTGTGACGCACTACCCCGGCGAACTTTCCGGCGGCGAGCAGCAGCGTGTGGCGATCGCCAGGGCGCTGGCGCCGTCGCCGCGCATCCTTATTGCCGACGAGCCGACCGGCAACCTCGACCAGGCAACGGGAAAGCAGATCGCCGACCTTCTCTTCGCCAAGGCGGCCGAGCGCGGCATGACGCTGGTGCTGGTCACGCATGATCCGGCGCTCGCGGCCCGCTGCGCGCGCCAGGTGTCGATGCGTTCGGGACGCATCGAGAACGCGCCGAGGCAGGTGAAGGTGCCGGCCTGATGCCCAGGACTTTGAAGCTCGCCATCCGCTTCTCGCTGCGCGAGATGCGCGGCGGCCTTTCGGGCTTCATGATCTTCCTCGGCTGTATCGCGCTCGGCGTCGCGGCCATCGGCGGCGTCAATTCGGTGGCGCAGGCGATCACCGCCGGCGTCGCCAACCAGGGTCAGACGCTGCTCGGCGGCGATCTGCGCTTCCAGATCAATCAGCGCAGCGCTTCCGATGCCGAGCTCGGCTTTATGAAGAGCGTCGGCACGGTCTCGCTGAATTCCGGCATGCGCTCGATGGCGCGGCTCGAGGACGGTTCGGACCAGGCGCTGGTCGAAGCCAAAGCGGTCGACGGTGCCTATCCGCTCTATGGCTCCCTAGAGACCGATCCGCCGCTGCCCAGGAAGGAGCTGTTCGGCAAGAGAGCGAGAGTCTTCGGCGAGAGAGCGAGAGTCTTCGGCGCCGCCGCGCCCGACCTTTTGTTCGACCGGCTCAATCTCCATATCGGCGACCGGCTGAAGCTAGGCGGCGCAACCTTCGAGCTGAGGGCCAGGCTGGTCAACGAGCCCGACGCGATCTCGGACGGCTTCGGCTTCGCGCCGCGGCTGATGATCTCGGACGATGGGCTTGCCGCGTCCGGACTGGTTCAGCCCGGCAGCCTGGTCGAGAACGCCTACAAGGTCCGGCTGCCCGACGGCGCCGGCGAGGCGCGGATCAAGGAAATCCAGGCCGAGGCGGCGAAGGAGTTTCCACAGGCCGGCTGGTCGATCCGCACGCGCAGCAATGCAGCACCTGCGCTTTCCTCCAATATCCAGCGTTTCTCGCAATTCCTGACGCTGGTCGGGCTGACGGCCCTGGTGGTCGGCGGCGTCGGCGTGGCGAACGCGGTGCGCGCCTATCTTGACGGCAAGCGCGGCGTCATCGCCACCTTCAAGAGCCTCGGCGCCTCGGGCGGTTTCGTCTTCACGGTTTATCTGGTGCAGATCCTTTTGATTGCCGGCCTCGGCATCGTGCTCGGCCTGATCCTGGGCGCCGCAATGCCGTTCGTGGCGAGCGCGCTTCTGCAGTCGGTCATCCCGGTGCCGGCGGAAGGCGGGTTCTACGCGAGCGCTCTCGCCATGGCTGCGCTGTTCGGCCTGCTGGTGACGCTGGCTTTTGCGGTCTTGCCGCTCGGGCGCGCTCGCGACGTGCCGGCGACAGCGCTGTTTCGCGAGATGGGTTTTGAGAGCCGCGGGCTGCCGCGGCTGCCCTATGCCGGCGCTGCTCTCGCGATCGTGCTGGTGCTGGCGGGGCTCGCCATCCTTTCGGCCGACGATCAACGCATCGCCTCGATCTTCGTCGGTGCTACGGTCTTTGCCTTCCTGGTGCTGCGGCTGGTCGCGGCGCTGGTGCAATGGTTGGCCCGGCGAAGCCCGCGTGTGCGTTTCGTGTCGCTTCGGCTCGCGCTCGGCAACATCCATCGGCCCGGCGCGCTGACGCCTTCGGTCGTGCTGTCGCTCGGGCTCGGCCTGACGCTCTTGGTGACGCTGGCGCTGATCGACGGGAATCTCAGGCGCCAAATCTCCGGCAGCCTGCCGGAGCGGGCGCCGAATTTCTTCTTCGTCGACATCCAGAGCAGCGATGTCGACGCCTTCGCCGCCCTGGTCGGGAAAGGGGCGCCTCGGGGAGCGCTGGTCAAGGTGCCGATGCTGCGCGGCCGGATCATGGCGCTCAACGGCGTCGGCGTCGACAAGGTGAAGATACCGGCCGACGGCGCCTGGGTGCTGCGTGGCGACCGCGGCCTTACCTATGACGCCAAGCAGCCGGAGAACGCGACGCTGACCGAGGGCACATGGTGGCCGCAGGATTATTCCGGTGAGCCGCTGGTGTCGTTCTCGGCCGAGGAAGGCAAGGCGATCGGGCTGAAGCTCGGCGACACCGTCACCGTCAACGTGCTCGGCCGCAATGTGACGGCAAGGATCGCCAATTTCCGCCAGGTCGAGTGGGAAACCATGGGCATCAACTTCGTCATGGTGTTCTCGCCCAACACCTTTGCCGGCGCGCCGCATGGCTGGCTGGCGACGCTGACCGACAGAAGCGCCACCACGGCCGACGACGCACGGCTGCTCAACGCGGTCACCCGCGCCTTTCCGGCGGTGACGACGGTCAGGGTCAAGGACGCGCTCGACATCGTCAACCGGCTGGTCGCCCAGCTGGGCACCGCGATCCGCGCCGCCGCGGGCGTGGCGCTGATCGCTTCGGTTCTGGTGCTCTCCGGCGCTTTGGCCGCCGGCAACCGGGCCCGCATCCACGACGCGGTGGTGCTGAAGACGCTTGGCGCAACACGCAGAACGCTGATCACGGCCTTCTCGCTGGAATATGTGCTGATCGGCCTTGCGACCGCGCTGTTCGCGCTTGCCGCGGGCGGCATCGCGGCATGGTTCGTCGTCGCCCATATCATGACGCTGCCGTCGCACTTCATGCCGGAAGTGGCGGTCGTGACGATCCTCGTGTCGCTAGCGGTCACCGTCGGCATCGGCCTTGCCGGCACCTGGCGGGTGCTCGGCCACAAGGCGGCGCCGGTGCTGCGCAACCTCTGACCCGACGAGCGAACGGAGCAGGCTCGACCTCGTTAAATCTTTGTAAGAATGCCGGCCGAAACGGCCAAAAACCGGCCTTTTGCCTTCTCACGAAGCGTTACGCCTCGTTACCGTCTTGTCCTTAACGTCAAGAACCATCATATTTCTGCGCAGGCATGCTGGAGCCCCGCCAGCGGCGCCTGGCTAAAGTGGCCTGTCACCGGACGGGGCAGAAGCAACAGAGGATTTCCAATGGCTGATCCCATTCGCAACTACCAGACGTCCGCCGCCCCCGGCGCGCGCGTCGATATCGATCAGGGCCTGCGGGCCTATATGATCAAAGTCTACAACCTGATGGGGCTTGGCCTGCTCATCACCGGCCTTGCCGCCTGGGGCGCGTTCCAACTCGCCGTCACGGGTGACGGCCAGCTGACCGCCTTCGGCCAGCTCATCTATGCAAGCGCATTCCGCTGGGTCGTCATCCTGGCGCCGCTGGCTGCGGTGATGTTCCTGTCGTTCAGGATCCAGTCGATGAGCGTGGCTGCGGCGCAAACCACGTTCTGGGTCTATGCCGGCCTTGTCGGCCTGTCGCTGTCGACGATCTTCCTCGTCTACACCGGCACCAGCATCACCCAGACATTCTTCGCCACGGCCGCGGCCTTCGGCGGGCTGTCGCTCTACGGCTATACGACCAGGCGCGACCTGACCGCCTTCGGCTCGTTCCTGATCATGGGCGTGATCGGCCTGCTGATCGCGATGCTGATCAACATCTTCCTGCAGTCCTCGGCGCTTGCCTTCGCCATCTCGGCGATCGGCGTGCTGGTGTTCGCGGGCCTGACCGCCTACGACACGCAGAAGATCAAGGAGATGTATCTCGAGGGAGACGTCGCGGACGTGGCCGGCCGCAAGGCGATCATGGGCGCGTTGAGGCTCTATCTCGACTTCATCAACCTGTTCATGTTCCTGCTGCAGTTCATGGGCGACCGCCGCTAAGGCGAGCACCCGGTCAAGCTGGACCATAGACTTCGGAAAGGGCGGCCCAACGGCCGCCCTTTCCTTTTGCGCGTTCCTCTGCTGTTATCGAGGCAGGAAAACCAACTGCACATATTATGAGCAATATTGCGATCAGAGCCGCCACCGCGGCCGACCTCGACCGAATCACGGAAATCTATGCAGACGCGGTCAAGCACGGCACTGCGAGCTACGAGCTGGAGCCGCCCAGCCGCGCCGAAATGGGTAATCGATACGATGGCTTAGCGGCCGGCAGCTTTCCCTATCTCGTGGCGGAAAAGGACGGCATCGTGCTGGGTTATGCCTATGCCGGACCGTTCCGGCCGCGCCCCGCCTATCGATTCGTCGTCGAAGATTCGGTCTATGTCGCGCCCGAGGCCAAAGGCCAGGGCGTGGGCCTCCTGCTGATGCAGGCGCTGATCGATTCGGCACGTAAGGCAGGCTTCCGCCAGATCATAGCGGTGATCGGCGACGGCCATGCGGACAGCGCCTCGGTGCGACTGCACGAGAAACTCGGCTTCCGCCACTCCGGGCACCTGGAAGGGTCAGGCTACAAGCATGGGCGCTGGCTGGACACGGTGTTCATGCAGCTGCCGCTCAACGGCGGCGCGGCGCTGCCGCCCGATCCGGATTCGCTGCCGGAGCGGAGGTTCAGGCTTGGAGGGAAATGAGGAGCAAAATGGGAATTGAAGAACTGGAGAATTGAAGAACTGAAGAAAAATGATTTTATATCAGGCGTTTAGCACCTCTTTTCCTCAGTTATTCAATTCTTCAGTTCCTCAATTCCCCTTCCCCTTCACGCCTCGACCAGCTTCAGCTTGGGATCGAAAACGCCGAGCACGCGGCCGAGTTCCTGGCCGCGCTTGAGGATGCGCCCGCCGGCGGCGATGACGGCGAAGGCGCCCTGCCGGCGCGCCAGTTTCGGGTCCTTGACGATCTGGAACAGCGGCACTTCGCTGGCCCGGCGAAAGACAGAAAAGACAGCGCGATCAGTAAGATGATCGATCGCATAATCGCGCCATTCGTTGGCAGCCACCATGCGTCCGTAAAGCCTCAGGATCTGGTCGAGTTCGCGCCGGTCGAAGCGCACCGGCTGGTCGAGGCGTGCGCTGCGCGCCTCATGCAACGGGATCAATATTCCGGATGCTTCCCCATCCTCCGCCCCGCTGCTGTGATCGGTCATGCCGCGATCCTTCGATTGAATCTGCACCAGCCAAGGTTCGCGCTTTCGCGGCCGAATTGCAAGGGCCGGCTAAGCAAGCGGGGCCTGCGCGGTTTCCGAAAGGTCCAGTCACGTTTGCAAAACGCGTGTTGGAATTGGTGATGCTCCGCCACAATGTCGCCACAAATTATCCGCGCTCATGCCCCAATGTCCGACGAGTTTACCCGCGTTGCCTGAGACGGTTCGGTCCGGCACCGGCTCGTAAACCCCAAGCCCCCCGCCCACGGGTCAGCGTCGGATCGAACCAACCTCGGTTTTTCCTTGGAAAAATCAGGTGCGACGATCCCAAAACCTGAATGACCGGCGTCAGAAGCAAGCTGACGCCGGTTTTTTATTTTCCTTCTCCCACAAGGGGAGAAGGGATAGGAGCCGTCAGAGCCGATCCGGCTTGCGAATAAACGCGGCGCCGAGGATCGGACCGGGCATGCCGTCCTTGCCGACGGACTGCAGCAGCACTGCGCAGCCGCCCTTCTTGGCGATCTCGCTCATCGGCAATTCGTAGCGCTGCGCCTTGCCATGCCACATGCCAGCGGTTTGGATGTCGGAGACGGCGTTCCAGTAGGTAAGGCTGCGGCCGCTGTTCTCGCCCTGGCCGATCTTCACCATCTGCGGCGGATCGAAATAGACGATCACCACATGGGCGTCGCTCGGGCCGTTGCCGGCGTCGCCCGCGTCGATCATGACGCGGTCGCTGGTGCGGCTCACCTTGATGCCGACCCGCATGCCCTCGCCCACCCTGTCCATCCGGGCCAGCGCGCCGTCGACGTCCTTGCGGCTGGCGCCGTTGACGTGGCTGCGGCCGTTGATGACGGCTTGCGGGGTGTAGACCGAGCGGCTGCCGAAGGCGCGCATATAGTCGTACTGCCGGTCGGTGTTTTCCTTGTTGCTCAGCGTGTCCTGCCAGCCCAGATAGTCCCAGTAATTGACGTGGTAGGCGAGCGCGACGACGTTTTCCTTGGCGGCCAGCTCGGCGAAGAATTCATCGGCCGGCGGGCAGGAACTGCAGCCCTGGCTGGTGAAAAGCTCGACCACGCCCAAAGGTTTGTCGGTTTGGGGTTTGTCGGCCTGCGGCTTCTCGGGCTCGCTTGCCAGCGAGGCGCCGGCAAACGTCGAAAGGGCCAGCGCAAATGCCGCAAGCCGCAATGGTCCTCGAGATGCCATGACTGTTCCAATTCCCGCCGGTGACGCCGGCCTTGTTCTGATTGCTAAAATATGTGGCAGAACCAGCAGTCAACGGGAAGTCACGTTGCGGTGAAATTTTCGTCGCGACCGCAGGTAAGGCGACGGCGGGAGAGGCCACTGCATTTTTCGAGGCGGTTCGATTTCGAAGCCGCGTCACCGCCATGCGGTAAACTCTGCTGATGCGGGTCGTTCTCTATTGCGAGTGGACCGGATCAGGACTTCAGCCGGGCCGGCTAATGCTTGGCGGGCCGGGGTTTAATTAGGGCAGTAGGGCAGTAGGGCAGTAGGGCAGTAGGGCAGTGGAATGCACCCCAAAACTGAGACAAGGATATAAGGGACAGTCCTGAGAGAGGGACTGATGCCTCAA
>NZ_JAVIJB010000064.1:0-27922 GCF_033977165.1 Mesorhizobium captivum | reverse complement strand
GACTTGAGCGTCGAAGCTTCGGCGAGAGGGAATGTCGGGAGAAGAGGGGATGGTGCCCAGAGGCGGATTCGAACCACCGACACGCGGATTTTCAGTCCGCTGCTCTACCAACTGAGCTATCTGGGCCTGTGCCGGCTAACGGGATCGCCCGCCGGGTTTCACCAGAGCGCCGGGCGGCGCCCCTTGAAAGCGCGTGGGTTATAGCACGGGAATTCGGCCTGTCCAGCGCTTAGGTGTTGATAAAGAAAAATCGCGGGAAACGGCTAATTGCCGCGCGCGTTCACGGCTCGTCCTTGGGCGAGGGGCCTTGCTTCGAGCCGTCGTCCTCTTCTTCCTCATCGTCGCGGCCGGGGATGACGTAGGCGCCCTTCAGCCAGCGATTGAGGTCGATGTCCTTGCAGCGCGCCGAGCAGAATGGATAGTGCTCGCGCGCGGAAGGCTTGCCGCATTCGGGGCAGGGCCGCTTCGGTCGGAGCGGAGTAACCTTGTCGTCCGGGCTCATGGGCGCGCGACGTGCCAGTTCCGATGCGCCTTGAAACCCTCGCCGGAAAGCAGCGCCACGCTCTCATAGAGCGGCAGGCCGACCACATTGGTGTAGGAGCCGACCAGCTTGACGACGAAGGAGCCGGCGAGGCCCTGCACCGCATAGCCGCCGGCCTTGCCGCGCCATTCGCCGGAAGCGACATAGGCGTCGATCTCCTCGCGCGGCAGCCGCTTGAAGCGGACCCTGGTTTCCACCAACCGTTGGCGCAGCTTGCCGCCCGGCGTGATCAGGCAGATCCCGGAGTAGACACGGTGCGAGCGGCCGGAAAGCAGGCCAAGGCAATTCACGGCGTCGTCGATCGTCTCGGCCTTGGGCAGGATGCGCCGCCCGACCGCCACCACCGTATCGGCGGCGAGTACGAAGGCCGGCCCATAGTCGTCCTCGCTCTTCAGCGAGGTCAGCGCCTTCTCGGCCTTTTCCTTGGAGAGGCGTTTCGCCAGCGAGCGCGGATGTTCGGCGCGCAGCGGCGTCTCGTCGACGTCGGCGGGCAGCACGCGGTCCGGTTCGATGCCGGCCTGCTGCAACAGTTCGATCCGGCGCGGCGAACCCGAGGCAAGCACGAGCTTCTGCAGAATGCTCATCGCGGTTCGCGCCAGACTGTTACTTGAAGCGGTAGGTGATGCGGCCCTTGGTCAGGTCATAAGGCGTCATCTCGACCAGGACCTTGTCGCCGGTCAGCACGCGGATGCGGTTCTTGCGCATGCGGCCGGCCGTGTGGGCGATGATCTCGTGTTCGTTTTCGAGCTTCACGCGGAACATCGCATTGGGCAGCAGTTCCGTGACCACGCCCGGAAATTCGAGGACTTCTTCCTTCGGCATTCGATACCTTTGCTTGGATGGCGGTTCCGGCGCCTAGAGCATGATGCCGAAAAGTGTCAAGCGGTTTTCGGACGACATCATGCTCTACTTCTTTGATCTGGAGTCGGATGATTTCCGGCCGAACCGACCGGAAATCATCCGACTCCGGCCGGAATTTGCGGCGGAACCTATATGATAATCGCCCGCTTGTGAACATGCTTAATCCGTCGCGTTTTTTGCTTCTGGAAGCGAAAAACGTCGGCTTATGCGCGCTTTCAGCCGCTCGCGCACATCGCGGTAGGCGGCCATGATGTGCTCGCGCGTGCCGCCGGTGTCGGTCGGGTCGGGCATTGGCCAGTACTCGACCTCGACGGCGAGCGAGCGGGTGAGCTCGAGCGCGGCGTGGTGCGCTTCCGGCGCCAGCGTCACGATCAGGTCGAAATAGTCGTCTTCCAGCTCGTCCAGGGTTCTGGGCTGACGCTCGCCGAGTGTGAGGCCCTCCTCGGCAAGCACGGCGTCGACGAAGGGATCCCGCTCGCCGCTGCGCACACCGGCCGAGGCGACGAAGGTGGTGGCGGGCAGCAGCCGTCGCGCCAGCTGTTCCGCCATCGGCGAGCGCACGGCGTTCATGCCGCACACAAACAGGATCGAATGCGGCAACCCGGCCAGCACTAGAGCACGATCCCGAAAAGTGGGAACCGGTTTTCGGAGAAGATCATGCTCCAACAAAGAGTTAGATCAGGATGGCGATTCAACGAAACGTCATCCTGATCTAGCCCCGCCAATGCAGCACGCAGACCAGCGTGAACAGCCGGCGCGCCGTGTCGAAATCGATCTCGATCTTGCCGGCGAGCCGGTCCATCAGCGTCTGCGAGCCTTCATTGTGAAGGCCGCGCCGGCCCATGTCGATCGCCTCGATGTGGCTGGGCGTCGAGGAGCGGATGGCCTCGTAATAGCTTTCGCAGATCAGGTAGTAATCCTTGACGATGCGCCGCAGCGGCGTCAGCGACAGGATGTGGGTGATCACGTCGCCGCCGTCCTCGCGGCTGACGGCGAACACCAGGCGCTGCTCGGCCAGCGACAGCTTCAGCCTATATGGACCGGCGCCATCGTCGTTGACCGGCCGAAAACTGTTCTCCTCGATGAGGTCGAAGATCGCCACCGCCCGCTCGTGCTCGACATCGGGCGTCGAACGTCCGATCGATTCGTCGAGCTCGACGTCGATCAGCCTGTCGCGGTTTTGGTGGCGGCCGGACATCGCTACATGTTCAGCCGGATCGCCACGGAGCGTGCGTGCGCGTCGAGCCCTTCCGCCTTGGCGAGCGCGATCGCCGCTGGCGCCAGCGCCTTGAGCTGTTCCGGGCCGAGCTTCAGGATCGACGTGCGCTTGACGAAATCGAGCACGGACAAGCCAGACGAGAAGCGCGCCGAGCGCGCCGTCGGCAGCACGTGGTTGGAGCCGCCGACATAGTCGCCGATGACTTCCGGCGTGTGCCGGCCGAGGAAGACGGCGCCGGCATTGCGCATCCTGGCAAGGAAGTTCTCGGCGTCGTCGAAGGCGAGCTCGACATGCTCGGCAGCGATCCGGTCGACCAGCGGCAGCGAGGCCTCCAGCGCCGGCACCAGGATCACCGCGCCGAAATCGCGCCAGCTTGCCGCTGCCGTCTCGGCGCGCGGCAAGGCCTTGAGCTGGCGCTCGACCGCCTGCTCGACCGCGTTGCCGAATTCGGCACTGTCGGTGATCAGGATCGACTGCGCCGACGCATCATGCTCGGCCTGGGCGAGCAGATCGGCGGCGACCCAGTCCGGGTCGTTCTCGGCGTCGGCCACGACCAGCACTTCCGAAGGCCCGGCAATCATGTCGATGCCGACGGTGCCGAATACCTGGCGCTTGGCGGCGGCGACATAGGCATTGCCCGGTCCGACGATCTTGGCGACCGGCCTGATCGTCTCGGTGCCGTAGGCGAGCGCGGCGACGGCTTGAGCCCCGCCGACGCGGTAGATCTCGGAGACGCCGGCGAGGTCGGCCGCGACCAGAACCAGCGGATTGATGACGCCGCCCGA
The DNA here is from genome assembly GCF_033977165.1 of Mesorhizobium captivum. Taxonomy (NCBI): domain Bacteria; kingdom Pseudomonadati; phylum Pseudomonadota; class Alphaproteobacteria; order Hyphomicrobiales; family Phyllobacteriaceae; genus Mesorhizobium; species Mesorhizobium captivum. The sequence continues at coordinate 24,516 of NZ_JAVIJB010000064.1, read as the reverse complement.
TGCCGGCACCACGATCGCGATACGTTCGACGCCGGCGACTTTCGCCGGCACCGCATTCATAAGCACCGAGCTCGGATAGCTCGCCGTGCCGCCCGGCACATAGAGACCGACGGCCTCGATCGCCGTCCAACGCGAGCCGAGCTCGACCCCGGCGGCATCCGTATAACGATCGTCCTTCGGCTTCTGCCGCTCGTGGTGGGAACGGATGCGGTCGCGCGCGAATTTGAGCGCCTCGACCGTGGCGGGGTCGGCCGCCGCATAGGCCTTGGCGATGTCGTCTCTGGACACGGCGATGCCGAGCTTGCCGAGATCGGCCTTGTCGAATTTCAGCGTATAGTCGATGAGCGCCTGGTCGCCCTCGGTGCGCACGCGCGCGATGATGTCACGCACCACGGCCTCGACGTCGGCCGAAACTTCGCGCTTGGTGGTGAGGAATGCCGAGAAACGCTGCTCGAAATCGGCGTCGGTTTGGTTAAGCGTGATGGCCATTGTGCGGGCTCAGGTCCTGTGCACGGGTCGCGAGGTAGCTTCCCAGGAACCGCCGATATCGGCGAGCCGCGCCTCGATGCACTCGACGTCGAGCATGATCGTGCCGCCTCCCGAAAACACCAGCTCGATGATCCCGGCCGGCTTGCTGATCGCAATGAAGCTGACCGCCAGCAGCGAAAGCACCTCCGCTGGCTTGTCGCGTTGAATGCCGCTGGTCTTGGCGCCGAGCACGCGGTCGAAATGCAGGACACTCTGCCGCCGCTCGTTGTGGCTGAAGAAACCGGATTTCGCCTCCCAGACGAAACGGTTCATGGTCAGCACGAAGCGCTTGGCCGCCGGCAGGTATTCGAGGTCGGAGACCTTCATCACGGCGTCCTGGACATGGGCCGAGACGATGCTCAGATCCTGGTCGTCGAGCGCGATGAGCTTGAGAGCGGCCATGCGGAATGCGCACCTGGAGGTTGACGGTTCAAGCTTCTGTTAGAGCATGATCCCGAAAAGTGGAAACCGGTTTTTGCTTCCGCTGACCTGCGGTTCGGCAAAGATCATGCTCAAACAAAATTCTAGAGCGTGTCGAGCTCGACTAAATCGAGATCAACCACGCTCTAGTGGGTCTTTCCCGCCGGTGCAACTCGCCCGAAACGGATGCGGCGAAGCGTCAGCCCGAAATCCGCTCGATCACCGCGCCGCAGCCGGAGAGCTTCTCCTCCAGCCGCTCGAAGCCGCGGTCGAGGTGGTAGACCCGGTTGACGGTGGTCTCGCCCTCGGCGGCAAGGCCGGCGATCACCAGCGACACCGAGGCGCGCAGGTCGGTCGCCATGACCGGCGCGCCCTTGAGCTTGGCGACGCCGTCGACGATCGCCGTCTGGCCGGAAAGCGTGATGTGGGCACCGAGGCGGGCAAGCTCCTGCACATGCATGAAGCGGTTCTCGAAGATCGTCTCGGTGATGCGCGACTTGCCCTTGGCCATCGTCATCAGGCCCATGAACTGCGCCTGCAGGTCGGTCGGGAAGGCCGGGAAGGGCGCGGTCGTCACATCGACCGGGGCAATGCCGGCGCCGTTGCGCTTGACGCGGATGCCCTCGTTGGTGGGCGTGATCTCGGCGCCGGTCTCGACAAGAACGTCGAGCGCGGTCTGCAACAGGTCGGGCCGCGCGCCTTCCAGCATCACATCGCCGCCGGTCATCGCCACCGCCATGGCATAGGTGCCGGTCTCGATGCGGTCCGGAATGACCCGCACACGCGCCCCGGACAGCGCCTCGACGCCCTCGATGGTGATGGTCGAGGTGCCGGCGCCGTGAATCCTGGCGCCCATGGCGATCAGGCATTCGGCGAGGTTGACGATTTCAGGCTCGCGCGCGGCGTTTTCCAGCACCGTCTCGCCCTTGGCGAGCGCGGCCGCCATCATCAGCACATGCGTGGCGCCGACCGACACTTTCGGGAACACGTAGCGGTTGCCGACGAGGCGGCCGTTCTTGGTCTTGGCGACGACATAGCCGGTGTCGACGTCGAGCTCGGCGCCCAGCACCTGCAGGCCTTCGAGGAACAGGTCGACCGGACGCGTGCCGATGGCGCAGCCGCCGGGCAGCGACACCTTGGCTTCGCCCATGCGGGCAAGCAGCGGGCCGATCACCCAGAAGGAGGCGCGCATCTTCGACACCAGCTCGTAAGGCGCGGTGGTGTCGACGATATTGCGGGCGGAGAAATTGATGGTGCGCGAATAGCCTCGCTGCTGCTTCTCGCGCCGGCCGTTGACCGAATAGTCGACGCCATGGTTGCCGAGGATGCGGATCAATTGCTCGACATCGGCCAGATGCGGCACGTTCTCCAAGGTCAGCGTGTCGTCGGTGAGCAGCGAGGCGATCATCAGCGGCAGCGCCGCGTTCTTGGCGCCCGAGATCGGAATGCTTCCGGCAAGCTTGTTGCCGCCGACAATTCTGATGCGATCCATGAGAGAACGTCCCCTCGGCCCGGACGGGCCGGTTTTAATCGGTTGAGTATGTCCGGCTCTAGACTATTGGCCGATGCGGTTCAAGAAATAGGATTTCCCCACCTGTGGACCAAGTGTGGTCGGCCAGTGTGGCTGATTTGAGTTACTTTTTTTGCATTTTTCCAGCAGACGGCAGTCCCTCAGGCCGCTTATCAGCGTCGCAGGCGCGTCGGGAACGCGCCTGCGCCTTGCGTTTCTGCAGGTTGGCGCGCAACGCCTCGGCGAGCCGGTCCTTGCGCTCGCCGCCGCTGTTTTTGGGTGGATTTGCCTTGTCGTTCATCGTCCGTCCCCGCAGGCGGATAGCCGGCTGTGGTTCCGGCATAGTTAACATTATGGCGCGGCCATGTCATGGACGCCGCTTGGAAGCGGCCTTCACAGCCGCGGCATTCAATGCATGTCGCCCAAAGGCGCGCAGCGGTTTTGCGACAACGAGATGGCGTCGTTTTAAGGTTTTCTTGGCCTTGCGCTTGCCGGTTCGTTATGGCAGAAGCGCCGCCATCGCAGGCTGCGGTAGCTCAGTGGTAGAGCACTCCCTTGGTAAGGGAGAGGTCGAGAGTTCAATCCTCTCTCGCAGCACCAGCCCCGCTTCGGGCACCTCCTCTCCCTTGATCAGAGCTGTCATTCGTTATCGATGACTTCCAGGACGCCAAGCTGCCAAGGTGGGTCTACCGCCGTTCTTCCCAGGCCCTATGAGAAGCACGGGCCTGCGGAATACACGTTGGCGCCTCAAACGCCAGCTCTTTGACGAGGAGACCGGTATTGCCCCTGTGCCCGCCGATGATGCGCCGCTTGAAATCCCCCGACCTGTTTGGCGCGATCGACCGTCTGCCGGCGCTTGGTACGCCGGCTGGCGGGCGTAGATTTGAAATCTTCAATCCATCGACCGGCGAGCTCTTGGCGGAGCTTCCGGACATGGGCGTCGAGGAGACGCGCGCGGCGATCGACAAGGCCTATGCCGCTCAGGCCGAATGGGCAGGGCTGACCGCCCGGGAGCGCAGCGAAATGCTGTGGCAGTGGCATCAACTGATCGTCACCCACACCGACGACCTCGCGGCGATCCTGACCGCGGAGATGGGCAAGCCGCTTGCGGAAGCCAAATCGGAAGTCTCTCACGCCGCCGCCTATCTGCAATGGTATGCCGAGGAGGCCAATCGCATCTACGGCGAGACGATCTCGGCGCCGTCGACGGACCGCCGCATGCTGGTGATCAAGCAGCCGATCGGCGTCGTCGGCACGATCACGCCCTGGAACTTTCCCGCATCGATGGTGGCGCGCAAGATCTCGCCTGCGCTGGCGGCGGGCTGCGCCATCGTGCTGAAGCCCGCCGAACAGACGCCGCTTGTCGCGGGCGCCATGTTTGCGCTCGCCGCCGAGGCCGGTTTTCCCGACGGTGTCGTGAACCTTGTCTACGCCTCCGAGGGTGCCGCGGTGGGGCGTGAGCTCTGCCACAATCACAAAGTGCGCAAGATCAGCTTTACCGGATCGACCGAGGTCGGGCGCCTGCTGATGCGCCAGTGCTCGGACCAGATCAAGAAGGTCAGCCTCGAGCTGGGCGGCAACGCGCCTTTCATCGTCTTCGACGACGCCGACATCGACGCCGCCGTGGACGGTGCGATCCAGGCGAAGTTCCGCAATGCCGGCCAGACTTGCGTTTCGGCGAACCGCCTTTACGTCCAGTCAGGCGTCCATGACGAGTTCGTCGACAAATTCGTCGAACGGGTTCGCCAGCTTCAGGTCGGTGACGGTTTCGATCCCGGTGTCGCCATCGGCCCGCTGATCGACAGCCACGCGCTCTCCAAGATCGAATCCCACATCGCCGATGCCGTGGCAAAAGGCGGTGCGATCCGCTGTGGCGGAGGAAGGATTGGTAGAGACGGCACTTTTTTCCAGCCGACGGTCCTGACCGATATCTCCAGCGCAATGACGGTGGCGCAGGAGGAGACGTTTGGGCCATTGGCCCCTGTCATCCGCTTCGAGGATGCGGATCAGGTCGTGCGTGAGGCCAACGACACGATCTACGGCCTCGCTGCCTATTTCTATGCTTCCAACCTGAAGCGTGTCTGGCGTGTGGCCGAAGCGCTGGAATATGGCATGGTCGGCATCAACACCGGACGCATGTCCTCGGAAGCAGCACCCTTCGGTGGAGTGAAGCAGTCCGGCATCGGGCGCGAGGGTTCCCGCCACGGCCTCGAGGATTACCTTGAGATGAAATATCTCTGCATGGGCGGCATTTGAGGCATAAAGTGGCCGGGCCGCTTGTGAAGAACGATTGTGCCGCGGAATTATCGCCCGAGCAGGTCGCTGGGTTCCGCTCGCCGGTTCAGTTGCTGATATGCGACAACGCCAGGTCAGCCTCGTCCTGAGCTTCCAACAGGAGTTCTTCTGCTGACCGGAACATGTCCTCGAACGCCAGTTCATGCTCGAAGACAACGCCGCCGACGCGGATGGCAAGCACGTCCTTGTCGCCTTTCGGCGCGAAATAAATCTGTCCGACCGCTTCTCGAACGCGTTCGCCGATTTCCTTAGCCTCCTGCTTCGTCGCGCCGGGGAGGAAAACGCCAAACATCGAGTTTCCGATACGGCCGATCAGATCGTCCTTGCGCACCGAGGATCGGATAGCCGAGGCGATGAGACGCAACGCTTCGTCACCCCAGCCGAGACCGAAGCGCAGGTTGATCGAGGCAAGATGTTCCGGGTGGATGACCAGGAAGGCGCCCGAACGCGGGCCGGCCGGCCTCGCCGCCCTTCTGTCGATCATCGACGTGAACACCGCCCCGTTGAGGCAGCCGGTCAGCCGGTCGTAGGTGCCGGACCTGGTGAGTTCCTGCCGGTAGCGGCGGAGCTCGACCTCTCTCCAGCCGAGCAGGGCAAAGAGCGGCAGGCCGATGACGATGGGCACAAGCGTCGCGGTGATGACGCTGCGGCCGAACGGCGTCAACGCGTCGCTGAGCAGGAGCAGGTAGTTCAGGCCGAGCGACAGGGCGACGCAGCCGGTCGTGCCGAGCAGGGACAGCCAAAAGACATGCTTCCATGCCTTTGCCGGCGCGGTCTCGGTTTCTGTGCTCACTGGCCAATCTCCTGTTGGACGCATTGGCTTAAAGACGGTTTGTTACGATTTCCGTTTCAGCGAGGTCTATAATTTGAAGGAAATCACCGTCTTTCTCCCTGATGCGCGCTCGCCAGTGGTTGCGGCCCGGTTTCTCGCTTCGATGATTCGATTCGGTCGCTAAAAACAGGTCAGCGTTTGGTAGGATCGCTGAACGGCTTTAACCATTCCGTTTTTACGCAATCCCGAACGGAAAGCCGCTAAAGCATGTCTCCCGAAAGTGTGACCGGTTTCGGGGCAAAGACATGCGTAAAATCAAAAACCTAAAGCGCATTGAGCGAATCTGAAAGATCGCGACGCGCTTTAGGCACTTTTCCTGGAGTGCTCTATTGCGGCGGGCCGAAGATACCCATCTCGGCGCCCCTGGCCACGGATTCGGCCTTGCCGTAGATGCCCGAGGCCGACGCCATGGCCCAGCCATTGGCAACCAGCCAGGCGCCGACGTCCTGTTTGCCGAGCGCGCAGGGCGCGGCGATGGCGAAGCGGTCGCCGTCGGGCGGCAGGACACATTTGAGCGCCCGGCCGCGTAGCCAGGCGTTGAAGGCGGCACGGGCGCGCTGCCCGCAGGGCCAGACGGCATCGCCGAACGCGCAGGTCCTGTCGGGGTCGATATCGACTGTCCCGCTGATGACGACCTTGCGTCCCATGGCTTCGAAGACCGCCGACGAGGTGGCGACCGGACGATAGAGCAGCGTCTCACGCCAGTCCTGCGGCATCGGCGTCTTCGGCGGCGAGGCGAGGCCAAGCTCGCCGAGCGGAGGGCGGGGCTCGATGCGCTCGATTCCCGACGCATCGAGCGGCGGCGGCGCGATGAGGTCCTCGGCAATCCTGCGCGCCGGCTGGCCTGGCCGCATGTCATGAACGGCGACGCCAGGGGCGGGCCGCGCTTCACCTGTCTCCTGGGCCGGCGGATACGAGGGAGGCTCGGTCGCCAGCCGGTGCCTGGACCCGGCGATCAGCAGCGCGCCGGCGACCAGCCCGAGCCCGCCGAGCATCGTGGCAAGCCGGCCGGTCGATTTCACCTCGCCCACAAGCGCGCCTCGTCGTTTCATCGGATCATACATTAGGCGCTGGCGACATTGCTTGAAAAGCAAGGCGTTGCGTTAAGTCTCGCGCAACCAATGCGGCCTACACTCTGCAGCGGACGTCGAGGGGACGACATGACGCGCAAGCCGACACTCTTCTTTGCCTTCCCGGCCCTCATGCTGTTCCTGCTGGCGGCCGAGCGGACGGCGACGTTCCTTCTTGGGACCTATTCGGCAAGCCCGACCATGTGGCGCGTCTGGCTCGAGCTGCGGCCCTTCTCGACGATGTTCTGGCAGCAGGTGGATTTCTATCTCGGCGGCTCGATGAGCCTTGACGCCGCCATCGTCCTCGCCGCCTCGGCCGCCTGCTGGATGGCCTGCCAGGCCAAGAGATCCGCCGGTTTCTTCCTCGCCAACCACGCCGCGCTGCTGTTCGCAGGACTGATGATCGCGGCCGGCAGCCATTCGGAAACGGCGAGCACGATCGCCACTTTCACTGCGCCGCGCGACTTTCAATTCTCGTTGGCGATCGACTTCAGCTGGAAGAACTGCCTGGTGCTGTGCCTCGGGCTTGCGGCCTGCGCCTATTGCCATGTCGCCTTCCTGCGCGAGGCGAGGCTGCGCGCCGAAGCCCGCGCCGTTCGTATTTTGGCGCTGCAGCGAGACCTCTAGGCGAGCGTCCGGCTGCGAGGACCTGCCCGTCAGTTGATCTTCTTGTAATAGACCTTGCCGTCGGCCTGCTGGATGCGCTGATAGGACGGATTGGGTCCAGGCGGCGCGACCTTCCGCTTGAACGCGGGCGAGGCGTCGACGGAGTCCGGCTCGGCGGGATTTTCAACTGCTGACGCCTCAGCCACCGTCGTGCCGGCGAACGCGGGCTCCGGCGCGCGGGGCATCTCGGCCTCGACGGCAGCGGGCTGGCCCTGCTCCAGCCGGGCAATATTGCCGTTGATGCGGCCGAAGCTCGCCTGCAACTGCCGGTCCAGCGTCTCGAACCGGCTCTGGAAGCCGTTGTTGACCGTATCGATGCGGGCGCCGATCCGCTGCTCGAACTGGCCGAGCTGGTCGAGCCGCGCCTCTATCGCCCGAAGGTCGTTGACGCCGCGATAGAGATAGATGGCGGCCGTCACGTTGACGAAGGTGACGAGCGCGGCACCCACCATGACGGCGCCGATGGTTCTCGCCCGGTTCGGCCTGCCCGGCGCTTTTTCCTGTTCGCCGAGCTCGATTGCCGGGACGTCCGGCACGCTGATCATCGTCATTCAACCACCACCTTTGCGCCCACCGCGACGCGCTTGAAGAGATCGATCACGTCTGTGTTCGTCAGTCTGAAGCATCCGGACGTGCCGTCGAAGCCGACACCCTTGGGATCGTTGGTGCCATGGATGCGATAGAGCGTGTCGCGCCCGTCGCGCGCCAGGTACAGCGCCCTGGCGCCGAGCGGATTGTAGGGACCGGCCGGCACCATCGCCGGCAGTTCCGGCTGGCGGACGCGCATCTCCTTGGGCGGGCGCCATTCCGGCCATTCGGTCTTCGCCGCTATCCTAACGATCCCGGTCCAGCCGAAGCCGTCGCGGCCGACGCTGATCTGGTAGCGCAGCGCCTGGCGCTCTCCGGTCACCAGATAGAGCGCCTTCTCGTTTTTGCGGATGATGATCGTTCCCGGCTGCTCGCCGGTCTCAAAGGCGACCGTCTTGCGCAGGCTGGGCCCCATGGCGGGAAGCGGCGGCAGCCCCGATCCGGCTGTGGCGAGATCGCACGCCGACGCCAGCGCGATGCCGGCCAGGCAGGCGGCCGCAAGGCTTGTCGCTATCCGGCGCATTTGCTTTGTCGCAATTCCGGACGGAAGGCTACGGCGAAGTCGCCGAGCCCGACCGCTGCGCGCTTTTCCTGGAATTGCTCTAGCGCTGGGCATTGTCCAGCCGCTCCTTGAACATGCGCTTCAGGTCCTTGTTGAAGCGGGCCCGCCCGTCCACCTCGGAGGGCAGGATGGCGCGGTTCAGCGCATCGGCGAGCAGCGCGTTGTCGAGCGCCAGCGACTTGATGTGCGGCGCCTTGAAGATCTTCTCCAGCTCGCTGCGCGAGAAGTGGTTGCCGAACCATTTGCGCTTGTGCTTGTTGGCGACGAGCGTGATCGAGACGGCGTTGCCGCGCAATTCGCGGATCTTCTTGTAGAGCCGCTTGCCTTGCCGAAGCGAGGCGACGTTGAGCTCGAAGACGATGAAGATCTCGTCGCTCGTCTGCAGCACCGAATTGTGCCACGGCGTCTCGATGTTGGGCAGGTCGATGACGATGTCGTCGAAGCGGTAGGCGACGAGGTCGAGCAGCCGGAAGACGAAATCGGCGCCATGCGGCTCGAACGGCAATTGCGGCCGCTCGAAGGAATAGAGCGTCAGGCCAGACGGCCGCGACAGCTTGATGACGTCCATCAGCTCGACGTCGAGCCGGTCGGGCTGGCCGATGATGCCGGCAAGGTCGAACTGGTTGAACTGGTTGAGATAGGCGCCGCAATTGGCGCTCTGGAAGTCGAGGTCGACGAGGCAGGTCGAGGCCGCCCGCTCGGAAGACTTCGAGGCGAGATGCTCCGCCGCCGAGATCGCCAGCGTAGTCGCGCCGGCGCCGCCGCTGGCGGCGATGAAGGTGACGATCCGGCTCTTGGTGCCCTGGTTGCCGGTGTCGTGGAAGGTGACGGCGTTGAGCAGCTCCTTGGCGTCGAGCGGCTTGTGCAGCCAGTCCGACGCATTCATGCGCACCAGCACCCGCGTCTGCTCCGACGTCAGTTCGTCCGAGACCGCGATCAGCGGCACCGAAGCCCAGGCCGAGCGCGCCTCGACGAGCGCGTTGTTGCCGAGCAATTCGCCGCTGCCGAGATCGAGGATGATGATGCCCGGCCGCGCATCGACCGGCGGCCCTTTCAGGAACTCGGCCGCTTCCGAAACCCTGACGTCATAGATCGCCAGCGCATCGAGCCGGGTCGTCACGTCGTGCCGGAAATTCGCATCGGAAGAAAACAGCGCAACCTGCTTGCGTTTGATAGGCAGAACTCTGGTGTCGATGGCGTTCATGGGTACGTACTCTTTAAATCTTCACCCGTTACAGTACTCAGCATGGAAGGCATCGTGATGTTGTCAAACCCGAGCAATCCGCCCAGGAAGAAGAACTGGAATTGATGGTTGACGATGCTGACCGTGATGGTCGGCACCGGTCCGCCTGGGCGCGTCCAATAGCCAAGCCCCGATGCCTGATATTGAATCTGAACCTCGGATTTCGTCAGCATCGGCAAGAATGTCTGCATCCCGGCACGAGTGGTGCTGCCACTGAAGATCAGGTCGAAGGCGGCCTGGCTCACGGTGAGATTTTGGCATGTTGCACCTGTTCCGCAGGTGCAAGAGGCAGCTCCGGCACTGTTGGCCGTGCAGATGTAATTATAAGTGTTTAGCGGCACCGCAGTGCCGACTTTGGTTGCGTCGCTTTGCGTCAACGTCTCAAGGGACAGGCCGCTGGCAACGGGAGCGGAAATTTGCGCCAGTCTGGCGCCAGCCTGGACCGCTTTGTTCCCAGCATTCCATTGATAGAAAGCGTATCCGAAGTCGACAAAACCGAGTAGCAGAGCAAGCAGCAGGGGCATTGCGATAGTCATTTCGACCATCGCCGTCCCGGACTGGCTGCTCCAAAAAGTATTTCGCGGCGTCACCATCCGAAGACACGCTCCTGATGGGATGCCGAGAGGTTGATGTCGCCAAAGCCAAGATAGGACCAGAATCCCACATCGGGGTAGGGGTACGATGTACCAACCTGAACGACATCGACCGTGCTCTTATTGCTGAGATAGAGCTGGGTGCCGGTGGCAGCATCGACTGCAGCGGTAGAGGACTTGCTGACCGTTACCTCCGTTGTGGTCCACCCCGTGACCCTTGCACTGCCGCCAGTCACGGCGCCGTTCACCGCCAAATTTTTTGCCAATCCCGAACAGGTGTCCCAATCGCTGCTGCAGCGCGCCATGTAACGAGCTGCATCCTCGACGCCTGCTTCAAGAAGCAGACGCGTATTCAAGATATTGGAGAACTCGAACACTCCAGCTGATAGCAGGAGTACGAAAGGCACGACGAGTGCTATCTCAACTAGAGCTGCACCGCCTTCTTCGCGTCGAAATTGTCGGATGGTTTCACTGACTATGGCCATGAGACTCACCGGTAGAGTTGCGCTTCGTTCCGGAGAGCCTTGTCGAGAGTACCGTTCCCTTGCGGACCGTCGACATCGACAATTTCGAGGCTGATGGGCTTTTCGTTGGCCGACGAGTCTTCGTCGTCCTTACTGTTGTCCTGCTTTTGCACAGGGCTGTTTAGGAAGACACTCGCATATCCATCCGGCTTCAGTTGGATATGTCCGTTGATCTTGGCCTGATTCGCAATGCAGTCGACGATAGCCATATTGAGCAGCCGGCGATCGGGGTCTGCCGTAGGCGTGTCACCTTTGAAGCATGACGGGGTACCAGTTTCCTTCGTTGGCGCTTTCGACTTGTCTCCGACGAGATCATGCGAAATCTCGTATTTGTAGACATCGTATCTGGAAGCCGGCACGTTGGCGCCGGTCGGATGGCTCGTGCTTGGAATGCTGGGATATGTAGCACCGTGGTTGATCAGCCAATAGTTCGAGCGATCCCAGGTGGAATTCGTCATGCCGGTCGAACTGTCAAAGCTATCGCCGGGCGGAAGAGCCATGGCCGTCCCGTCCGTGTTGGGAACGTACTTGTTGCAGTTAGCAGTCTTGTCTACTCCCTTGCGCACATTGCTCGCTGGGCGATACTGCCAGTTCTTGTCCTGCTGCTTCAGCGAATTGCTATAGATGTCGAACCGGACATTGATGCCCGCATTGACCTGACCAAGCGTGACACCTGTCTTCGTTGTCAACTTGTCGCGCTGATAACAGGTCCCTGCGGTGCCTATTGCAATTGCATCGCGCAGCGAAGTGAGGTTGTTATCGATCAGCCCAAAATTGCCAGGACCCGGATTTGAATCCACTTTCAGAATACGAAACTCCCGGCTGTATGTATCACCCGATGCGAATGCCTGCTGGATCGTCTTGCTAGTTGCAGGGGTGGCTGTCTCGAACGGGTTGCACATGAAGATCGGCACGGTTTCGCAGATGGACTGGGTAAAACCGGCCACCGCTTGTGGCTGGATATCCATGGTCTCGCTGCTACCAATGAAGCTGGCCGGAAAAATTGTCGCGAAGGCGCCCGCGCCGTCTGTCAGGCCGGACGGGTTCACTGTCACTTCTGCGAATGTTACGGCCTTGGGATCCGTGCTGGCCCAGTTCACGTCGTTTGAGTCGATGCCGGCGGCGCTTAGTCTCGTGTTGTCGCTGGCTGGTATTCCAGTCAAATAAGTTACGGTTACGTCCGACAGGGCGAGTTGGTGATCGCCTGATGTCGAAAACAGTGTTTTGTTGGCGAGGAGATTGGTGACGGCGTTGTTGGCCCGGAAGATACTATCCGATCTGCCGTCAAGTTCCGCCGCTGCGGCAAGCGCTAGCGCATCGACACCCTTCTGAAGATCATTATGAAGGCCGTTGGCCCGGCTCATGTCGATGGCCAACACGGCGAAGGCGACGAGCACCGGCAGCATGATGGCGACGAGGATCATCGCTATGCCGCGTTGATCGTTCCAGAATTCACGAATGGTCCTCAACATGATCTTACTCTCTGTTCCATTCGTGCCAGGCGTCCTCGCGCGCCTGACGCACCGCATCCTTCCGTTCAATTCGCTCCGTTGGTCACGCCCGAGCCACCGACGTTGACCGTCATGTTCGTGCTCGGTGGCGGGGGCGGCGGAACTTTGTATCTTTGGACAACGCCGACGGAACGGGCGCCATCGCCTTCGATCTTGGTATTATTCGAAGCCGGGTTGTAGGGGTCGACCGTCTGCAGCAGCTGGTTGGCCCTCTGCGAGTCGCCTGAGGCCAGTGTCATCGTGTCGTAATTGTGCAGATAATCGGCGGCGCAGCCCGCAAGAAGGCTGGAGCTGAGAAGGACGAGCAGGAGCTTATTTCTTGACATAGACCAGCTTGTCCTTCGATTTCACATCCAGCATGTGGCCATAAGGGCCGGTGACGCCGTCGCCGTGCTCATATTTCCTGATCATGTCCTTGCTGACTTCGAGCTGGCCGAGCAGGAAGAGTTCCGGATCGTTGGCCGGCCTCGCTTTGTCGAAAGGTGTCGCCAACTGCTCGCCGGGCTTCACCGGCCGCACGAGATGCGGCGTGACGACGACAACGAGCTCGGTCTCTTCCTTCTGTGTGCTCGAATTCCTGAACAGCGCGCCGACGATCGGCACCTGACCGAGCCATGGCACTTGCTCTTGCTGAATAGTGTTCTTGCTGGAGAGTAGGCCGCCGACAGCGAAGCTTTGGCCGTCACGTAGGTCGACTGTGGTCGACAGCTTGCGGTTGGTGAAGATCGGGTCGCCGGCGGTTGTGAAGCCGTTGAGGTCGCTCACTTCCGGCGCCAGCTTCATGTGGATCTTGCCGTCGTCGAGCACAACCGGCGTGAAGTTCAGATTGACGCCGAACTGCTTGAATACAATCTCGACCTCGCCCTGTGCGTTGACGCTGCGCACCGGCACTTCGCCGCCGGCGTTGAAGCTCGCTGTCTCACCGGAAACCGTGGTGAGGTTCGGTTCGGCGAGTGTCCGCACCACCCCCTTGGCTTCAAGCGCTTCAATGATAAGGTCGACCTTGATGTTGCTGTCGATGACGCGGGTGATCAGAGCGGCGAATGGGTTTGAACCAGAGAGAAGACCGCTTGCAAGATCGCCTGGCCCGAGCACGATACCATCCTTGTCGACCGCGGCCACGCCGGTTCCAGTCCGCGTCGTGCCGCTCCTGTTCGTGCTCTTGATTGACACACCGAGGTCGCGGCCGGCATTGCGCTTGGCCTCCAGGATGCGAACCGAAAGATTGACCTGTTCGCTATCATCGATGGTGACGGCATTGATGATGGCGTCAGGGCCATATTGCTGCGTCACCTCGACGATCTGCGCCAAGGTCGCGGCATCCTTGACATGGCCGCTCAGTCGGATCTTGCCGTTGATCGAGCCGATCTCGATGCGGGCCTTCGGCGCCACCTGGCGGATCGCGGCCGCCATGTCGCTAACATCCTGGCCGACCTCGATCTGGATGGTGCCCAGCGAGCGCTTGTCCTCGGAGAACAGATTGACCGTGGTGGTGCCGACGCTCTTGCCGATGATATAGAGCGTCTTGTCGGTCATCGGTTGGGCATCGGCGATTTTCTCGTCCCCGACGACGATGTCGCCCAGCGTGGCGTTGACCTGGATGGTTGCAGATTGAGAAACGGGCACGAACACGCGGTGCAGCGACGGGCTCGACACATCGATGAAGCGGTCGGCGGCATGAACCGTGGGGCTCAACGGCAACACAATACTGGACCAGGCCAGAGCGGCGGCGGCCAGTGATCCCCGAAAAATTCGCATCTAGATCGTCCCCCTTGCGGATCCATCCCAGCGGACCCACCCGGATCCCCCTATCCGAATGCGCCTTTCGCTATCTCTGTCGCGGCACGTCGTAGGTTTCGAGCTTCACGCCGCGAAATACCCCGATTGTAGCCCGGGCTGGCGGCTCCGGCTGCACATATTTTACCACTTCCTTTACAACTTCTTGCGGTTGTGGTGCGGGTGCCACAGTGGACTTCACCTTGCTCAATTGATCGATCTGGCTTCCGACCCGTTCCACGGCCTGGGCCAGGCCATCAATCCTCTCGTTGGCGCGCTTGCGCTCTTCGGCGGCCGCGGCGTCTGCGGCTTTCTGCCGCTCAAGCTCTGCCTGCCTCTTGGCAACATCCTCCGGCGTATCGCCGGTCAGGTCTGCAAGTGTGACTCTCTCCGTCGTCTCGCCCTTGTTGGCCGCGGTCTGGCGAAGCGCCAGCGACAATTGACCGGCACCGGCGGCTAGCGTCAGCTTCTGGGCATCCTTGGTGCTGGCTTCCAGCGTGACCGATTTCACGACCTGCGGATTGTCCTTGCTTTCATCGGCGACCTGGTCGACGGCAAGCACTTTCATGCTCTGCAACAGCACGTCGACGAAACTCTTATCGGCACCCTCCTTGTCGCGAACGGTGCGTGTCAGCAGCACGTCGACGCGATCACCGGGGAAGACAAAACCGGCAACGCCGAGCACGTCGTTGACCCGGATTGAAACTGCTTTCATGCCCTCGCCGAGCACGGCCGAAAGCGTGGCGCGCTGGCCCGCGCCGGTGATCTTGCTGGCAAGAATCGGCTCGTTGGTACTAATCGCCTGCAGTGCTTGCCGTGCCCCGTTGCCGGCCAAGGCTTCTTTGGTCGTTTTGAAGGAGCCGGCTGGAATCGCGCCGGCCGGCCAGGCTATCTCACGCAGCTTATCGGCGGTCAGCGTATCGCCAAATTTGAGCGCCATGGCTGCGACGACAATGGTGTTGCCCCGGGCCCCGTTCGATTGCGCTATGGCGCTTCGCTGATTGGCTAGCCAGATATTTGCAAGTACAACTGCCAACACTCCGAATACGCCCGCGAGGATGATCATAATGAGTGTATTGACGCGCATAGACCCCAAGCCCCAAAGCCCATAGTGCGGAAATTCATCCGCTATTATTTAACTCAGGCCCGGGTAAGGATTGACCCGGGCCTGAAAGGTCAATTCATCAGGTTCCGGTGCTGGTGGCCGCGTCGCAACTGCCAACAGTGGAATTATCCAGCGCGGTGCAGAGGCCCGTAAACCGTGCAGCGACCCAGCCGCCAATTGCGATGATCGCACCGATAGCCGCCACGGCGATAATGCCGATCAGGATGGAATATTCGACCATAGCAGCGCCGTTTTCATCGTCGCGGAACTGCCGGGTCATCGTCATGAGCTTCTTCATGCCAATTTCTCCCTTTGGAGGTTTGAACCCGACGAGACAGAGCCAAGGAATGTACCCCATACCCAAGCATCCCCCGTCGAATTCAATCCTTGTCCCACAGAAAAGCCGAGTCAAACGGATTAACAGTCCGTTAACTCTTCAATACTCGATCTGAAGCTCGTTCATTTTTGACAAGAGCTTGATTCGCTTCATTTTTCAAGCGATCTTAACCATTCGTTCACAATTCGGCCACACCCACGTCCACAGAGCAACACATTAGGAGTATGACATATACGTTTATATCAAAAGGGTTATAGGGACTCCTGCCGGGGGGGTAACGCCAAAGGTCTTAGGACTTTGGTCGGTAAACGCGGGGCGCGCAAAAATAAAACGATTTCTTGAATCTCTATTTTTTAACTATGTCGCAAGTAATATGTCCAGTGTGTCCTCCACGCCGCTTGTGTCCCTCGTGGTTAACGCTTAGTTTCGATGTCGGGGAAATCAGCAGGGGTTCGGCGACATGTTGGGTCGCTTCATCAAAGGACCAGGTGAGCAACGCGCGCCGCAATCAACGCAGGCGCCCGTGATGGCCAATGGCGCGGCGGTCGCGCAGCCGGTGCAGGCCGACCCAGCTTCCGACGATTTCCTGTCGCTCAAGGTCGACCTGCATCGGCATCTCATAGACAGGTTCAATCTGACCGCCCTTGAAAATGCTTCCAAGGACGAGATCCTGAATGAGATCCGGCCGATCGTGCGCGAATTCGTGCGCGGCCGAAACACGCCGCTCAACGCGCGGGAGCTCGATCAGCTGACCAGCGACACGGCGGACGAGATGCTGGGACTCGGACCGATTGAGCCTCTGCTCAAGGACGACTCCATCGCCGATATATTGATCAACACCCACAAGCGCGTCTTCATCGAGCGACGTGGCGTGATCGAGGAGACTGCAATTCGTTTTCGCGACGAGTCGCATCTGCTGCGTGTCATTAACAAGATCGTCTCGGCGATCGGGAGACGGGTTGATGAATCCGCGCCGATGGTCGATGCGCGGCTGGAGGACGGCTCACGTGTCAACATCGCGGTGCGGCCGATTTCGGTCGACGGTCCACTGGTGTCGATTCGAAAATTCTCCAAAAATCCCTATTCGCTCGAACGCCTCATGGCGCTCAATTCGATCCGCCAGCCGATGATTGACCTGATGCGGATTGCCGTGCAGTCGCGCAAGTCGATCCTGGTTTCGGGTGGCACCGGCAGCGGCAAGACCACGCTGCTCAATGCGTTGTCGAGCTACATTCCAGCCAGGGAGCGGCTGATCACCATCGAGGACGCGGCGGAATTGCAACTGCAGCAGCCGCATGTCGGCCGGTTGGAAACGCGTCCGCCCAATGTCGAGGGCAAAGGCGAAGTGCGCCAGCGCGAGTTGGTCAAGAACGCGCTGCGCATGCGGCCGGACCGCATCATCGTCGGCGAGGTGCGCGGCGAGGAAGCCTTCGACATGCTCCAGGCCATGAACACCGGCCATGAAGGATCGATGACAACCATTCATGCCAACACGCCGCGCGACGCGATCTCGCGTCTGGAACAAATGGTTGGCATGGCCGGCATGCCGATGACGCTTGAATCTATCCGCGCCCAAATCGCCTCCGCCATCGACATCATTGTCCAGACGCAGCGTCTCTCAGATGGCGGCAGACGGGTAGTCTCCATATCGGAATTAACCGGTATGGAAGGCAACGTCGTCCAGCTCCAGGAAATATATCATTTCGTCCGCCGCGACGTTGGCCCCGACGGTACGATCCAAGGTGATTTTCGAGCCACCGGCGTTCGTCCGCGTTTCGCCCAGGAGGCCGCGACGCTCGGGCATCATTTCGCCAAGGACGCGTTCAATCCGCAGGTCGCCCTCTAATGCTGACTGGCCAGGCGCTGCTTTACTTCATCTATGCGCTGGCGGCGGCGTCGGTCATTCTCGCTGGCGAGGCACTGTATCTTTCTTTCGCTCATCGCCGGTCGCGTGCTGGCACGATCAATCGCAGGCTGAGACGATTGACTGATGAGGTGCCAGCAGAGCAGACTTTGCAAGGGTTGCTGCTCGAACGCGGGCTGACGGGCTCTGGCGATTTTCTTTTTGGCATGGTTGGGCTGAATAGGCTCTATACCCAATCCGGGATTACTGGAAACCCTTTGACTTTCGCCGCGCTATTCCTTTTCGCGGGGCTTGCGCTAGCGCTGCTGCTCTTATTTCTTCTGCGCTTTTCGGCGTTGTCTGCCATCATGATTTTTGTGACGGTGGCATTTGCCCTGCCGCTTCTTGTTCTCCGGCGCGCACGCGGCCGGCGAATCCAGAATTTCGCGAAGCAACTCCCCGACGCGCTGGATATGATCGTGCGCTCTCTGCGGGCCGGACACCCGGCCTCGGTAGCGATCGGACTCGTCGCCCGCGAGATGCCCGATCCGCTCGGCACCGAATTCGGAATTGTCGCTGACGAAATCACCTTCGGCCTCAGTACGGAACAGGCCGTGCGAAAACTTTCCCAACGCGTGGGGTTCGAGGGCCTTCACTTGCTTTCGGTGTCGCTGTCGATACAATCCAAGACCGGGGGAAACCTTACCGAGATCCTTGCCAATCTTTCGAAGGTGCTGCGCGAACGACAGAAGCTGCGGATGAAGATAAAGGCGCTTTCGTCCGAGGGACGCATGTCGGCCTGGATCATCTCACTGTTTCCGGTTGTGATGTTCCTGATCCTTCAGCTGCTTGCGCCGGCCTTCTACGGGACGGTGTGGCACGATCCGCTGATCATGCCGGTGTTTCTGATTTTCGGGGGATGGGCGCTGCTGGGCGACTTCATAATGTACCGCATGGTCAACTTCGACTTCTGACAGGGGCGAGCCATAAACCTGTTATCAAATATCCAGGATCTGAGTTTCCTAGTCTCCGTTACCGTCTTCGCGGCGGCGGTGTTGCTTTTCCTGTTCGGCGCACTTGTCCTGCTGCCGGCGTTTCAGACGCGAAAGCTAGTCGCACAAAGCCTAATAACTGAAGGTGTCGTCGACCGTCGCTCGCTCTTTGGACAGGAGCAACTCGCAAAAGCTGCGGCGCAGCGGCCGGTTGACGCTTACTTCCGATCAATGGAAAAGGAGCGCAATGAGCCAAGCGCATTGGAAGCAAAGCTTTTTCGTGCCGGTTTCCATCAAGCAAGCGCTCCGCTGATTTATACTTTGTCGCGCCTTGGCGCCGTCTGTGTTGGCTTTCTGGCTGCTTACGCGCTTCTGTCCCGAGTGCTCCCGCCTAACCTGCCTGCTTTTATTGTCTTTGGCGGCTCTGCTTTGTTCGGAATCGCCTGCATGGTGATCCCAAGCATTCTGCTCGATCGCTTCGAAAATGGACAGAAACGTATCTATCGTCGTGGTTTTCCTGACTTCATGGATATGATGATCACCTGTGCCGATGCGGGTATGAGCCTTGAGGCAGCGGTCGAACGTGTCGGGCAGGAACTGGCAGGCACTCATAAATGGCTCGGCATACAGCTCTCGATCATGAATTTGCAAATGCGCGCCGGCAAACCATTGCGGGAGGCGCTGCGCGAGCTTGCGGACCGCATCGGGCTTGAGGAGGCACGGGCTTTGGCGGTGCTCTTCCGGCAATCGGAAGAGCTTGGCACAAGTCTGACAGATGCGTTGCGTGTCTATAGCGATGAGATGCGCACACAGCGAGTCCTGAGCGCCGAAGAGCGCGCCAATGCGCTGCCGGTCAAAATGATGATTCCACTAGGATTGTGCATCTTTCCAGTGGTGATGATGGTCATCATGTTACCGGTGATCATTCGCATGAAAAGCATTTTCTTCTGATCCGTCATATGCTTAGGTTCTAAACCGAGTCGGACCACCCTAGGGGACAAAATGACAGGGCCAATACGCCTCGCCACAGCAGCCAGTGTGTTGCTTGTCCTGCTTGCTGGTTGCCAGTCGACCGATAGCAGCATGGGCGTGGTGCGCACCAACGAGCCCGCTAAGGGCGACTATACCGCCTTCGGCGATGCCTTCGACGGGCTGAAGACGGTCAGCGACGTCGACTACTATGCCTCGGACCAGGCGGTTACCGAGGCCAAGACCCAGTTCCGTTCTGAGAACTACGGCAACGCCGGCGCCCTGTTCTACAAGGCGACGCGGCTGGCGCCGAATGATGGCGTCGCTTGGCTGGGCCTTGCAGCCTCCTGCGACCGCATTCGTCGCTTCGATCTTTCCGATATGGCCTATAGCCGGGCCTACAGGCTGCTCGGAGCGACTCCGGAATACTACAACAATGTCGGCTATTCCTATCTGCTGCGCGGCAGGCTGCAGGAGGCGCGCAGCAATTTCCTTAAGGCCTACGAACTCGCGCCCAACGATCCGACGGTGGCCAACAATTTGAAGCTGCTATCCTCCAGCGTACGCAACATAGAGCGGTCATGAGCCTTTTGCTCGCCGCGTCAATGCTGCTCAAGGCGTTGGCCGTTCCATTGCTTGCGAGGGTCGCCTGGGTCGATTTCTCGACCCAGAAGATTGCCAACCGTGATGTTCTGATGCTGCTTTGCCTGGGCCTTGGTTCGCTGCAACTTTTCTCGGCCCAGGCGGGGTCATGGTGGGACATGGGCCTGAGCGCCATCGCCGGCCTGATCCTGTTCATCGCGCTCTTTCCGTTCTGGGTCCTGCGCAAGGTCGGGGCGGGCGATGTCAAACTGATAGCCGTTACCCCGTTCCTGATTGGCGGAAGCAATCTCACGGTGTTTTCAGTGTTGCTGCTGGTTTTCGCCATCATCACGGCGGCCGTGGTCAAGAATCCTTTTCTGCTGCCGGCCGGAATGTTTCGGCACTACGTACAACACATGGATCGAAAAGGTGTGGTCCCGTTTGGCGTGCCCATCTCCGCGGCTGCGATCTGCACGATAGCTTTGCAGATGTACCAAGCTCTCATGGTGGCAACGAGTTCCGGGGTATTGCAGCAGCTCAACTGAGCTTGCCGCCCCCTCTAAAACCCAGCCGTCTGTTTCTCCACCAGCTTCAGTCTACCCTTTTCCACCTTGAAGAACGGCATCGACCTTTGGCTCGAGCCGTCGGCGCGGAAGCGGAACAGGCCGGTCGAGCCGCGAAAGCCGCTCGTGTTCTCCAGCACCTGCTTGGAAAAGCCGTTGGGGCCGACCGAGCTCGCTATGCCCGCCGACAGCGCCACCATGTCGTAGGCGTAGGCGACGTTGACGTCGGGCTGGTAGTTATAGGTCGCCTTGAAACGGTCGGCGATCGGTCCGGTCTCGCCCTGGTCGAGCGTCGCGATATAGGCGCCCTCGTAGAGCGGGTCGATCGGACGCTCGAGCCAGCGGTCGGTGCCGATCAGGCTCACCGCCTTGCCCGGAATGCCTTTCGCCTTCAGCGCCGCCAGCACGGCGCTCGGGCTGCCGTCGCCGCTGGCGACGACGACGGCGTCGGGCGCCTCGACCAGCGAGCCCATGTCGGACACCGCCTTCGCGCCGTCCGACGACGAATAGGGGAGCGTCACGGCAAGCGTCGCGCCATAGATGCTGAGCGCGTTGGCGACCCTGGCCTCGACGGCGCCGGCATCAGCGCCCGCCGGCACCATGAGCACGAATTTCTTGGCGCCCTTGCCGGCGACGGCGGCCGCGCCCGCGGCCGCGCTGTCGGCTTCGCTGAGCCGCACCGAATAGACGCCCGGGCCGCCGGCGAAATTGTCAGCCAGCGCTAGCACCGGCGGCCGCTGCGTGCCGGAGAGCTTGGCAAGGTGCTGCGCGGCGCCGAGCTCGGCCGGGCCGATGACGGCCTTCGCGCCGCCCGAGGTGATCGCCTTCACCGCCAGGTCCTTGGCTAAGGAGCTGTCGCCGCGCGTGTCCTCGATCGTCAGCGTCACCAGCTTGTCGCCGAGATCGGTCATCGCGAGCCGCGCGGCATCGTACATCTTCCTGCCGTTCTCGCCGGCGCTGCCGGAGGCCGAGAGCGGCAAAAGCATCGTTATCTTCGTCGCGCCGGTGCCGAGCGTCAGGTTTCCCTTCGGCGCGCTGCTTGCAGGGCCGCCGGCCTGCTGCGCGGGCTGGGCGGCTGGGTTGTTGGCCTGGCTGCCGGGCGCGGCGATCGCCGAGGGATCGAGCACCGCCGATGCGCCGGTCTTCGACTGGCAGCCGGAGATGGCCGCGACAACGGCGAGCGCAATTCCAGGAAAAGCGCGCGGCGGCAAGGCCCGCAAGCGACGCCGCCGGAAACGCCAAGCGGCGCCGGCATACGCGTCAGCCGGCGCCGTGCACGCGCAGGCATCCGCCTCCGCCCAGGCTCTCATGACCATCATCGCGGCCGATCGGCGCAGCGTTGCCAGTCAGCTCAGTGCATGTACTCGACCATGCGGTCGTGGAAGCACTCGCACTTGTTGAGGTAGTCCTCGTCCTTGTAGTTCGTCTTCAGGTAGCCATAGGCCTTGCCGCAGGCGACCTTGGCTTCCGATGCCCAGACGAAGGCGGGGCGCGACGAGTTGATCCATTCCGGGCTGTTGGCGACGGCGATGGAGTCGTCCATCAGCTTCACCACCCGGTCCTTGAGCTCGACCATGTTGTCGGTCAGCACCAGGTCCGACGTGCCGACGGTGCGGCAATAGTTCACCGCCGGCTCGCCGATGATGTCGGCGGCAAAGCCCGTCGATCCGGCCAAAAGCAGCGCCGTGGCCGAAGCCAGAAGTCTTGCGGAATGTTTCATGTAAGCCCCTCTTCCAATTGCGAATTCACGTGTTGCTTATGCATAGCACGGGAGCGCGGTGGCGCATAAGTGCTAAATGGTGACAGTGTGCTGCACATGGTTCGTGTCGTCGTAAAGGATGTTGATCGTACCGGTAGTGGTCGGTCCGTTCTGCAGCACGGTGACATCCACGAAATTGGCCGCATTGCCCGCACCGTCGGTGTCGACGCTCAGCGTCTTAGTGCTGGTGTCGTAATGCACGTAGTCGGTGATGGCGCCGGCGGCCTTGTCGAATAGCGCAGTCAGGTCGATCTGATCTCCTTCGGCTTTGTTGTAGTCGATGATTAGATCCTTGATGTTCAGATCGTCGAGCTTGAACGTGTCGGCGCCGGTGCCACCGGTCAGCGTGTCATGGCCAGCGCCGCCGATCAGGATGTCGTTACCGTCGCCGCCGTTGAGCGTGTCGGCTCCCGCAAATCCTTGCAGGATGTCGTTGCCGCCGTTGCCGTTCAGTATGTCGTCATTGGCCGTGCCCTGCATGGTCTCGGCATCCGCCGTGCCGGTATAGGTGACGCCGTTGACGACATGAACGTCCAGTTGCTGCGCCGTCGACGTATCGCCGTCAGCGTCCTTGACGGTGACATTGAAGGTCAGATCGGCATTTTGGGCCGTCGTCGTGGTGCTGACCAGCCCGATATCGGAGATCTTGAACCCGAGATCATTGCTGTCGGAACTCAGGTTTTGGAATGTGGTGCTCGCCCCGCCGGCGCCGATGGCGCCGTTGAGATTGATGGCCGTGCCGGTGATGCCTTCATCGGTCGGAGTGATCTGTGCTCCAACCAGCACGTAGTGCTGACCGGCAGCGTTGTAGTCATTCGATTCGATGATCAACAAGCCGTCATTGTTGTCGAGGGTTACGCTCGAGTAGGCGCCAGGACCAGAGCCTGGGCCCTTGAAGATGTCGGCGTTCTCGACGTACATCGCCTTGGTTGTGTATAAATTCGTTGTCGGATCGTAGAGTTTCAGGATGACAATGAAGTCTTCGCTGTTGCCGATGCCGTCGAACTTCAGGAACATCGAGCTCACCTGGGCATCGGGAGTCTGGTTTGTAAAACCGGTCGGGTTTGTGGTGAAGAAGTCCATGTCGATGACTTCACCCTTGCCCATCGTATCGCCGGCAACGCCGTTTGCCGTGCCGGAAATGGACACGTAAGACGAGGCTTGGGTAATAAATTCTCCGTTTACGAAAGTCAGCGGATCACCGTCAATCGAACCCGCTTTCAGGTTGTCGCTTCCGGTACCGGAACCAGGTTCCGAATAGCCGGTAAACTGGATGAAGAGGTTTGCATTGACCTGGGCCACCGCCACTTCTGGCTGGGTGTTGTCGACCGTCGAGGACCCCGGCTGATACCCGACGATAGAAGACGAATTGCTCACCGTGCTGATCGTCACCGCGGAAATTGGGTCGGCGAGATCGACGGTATAGGTTCCCGCCACCTTGTCGAAAGTGAGAGTTCCGGTTTCCTGGGTGGACACCCCGCCCGTAAGATAGCTGAAGCTGATGTTGAACACAGCCTCGGTCGAGGTTTCGGAAGCCCAGGTTACCGTCGGCGCCGTGATCGCGTTCCCTGCCACGGTGCCGGCCAATGTGATGGCGGCGAAGTCCGAATTGATGCTGCTATACGTGGTATGGCTGTCAGCCCCGATGGCGTACTCGAACACGCCGGTGCCGCTGACGGTCCCGCTGTTGGCGAAATAGAGATCCGTCTTGTCGAGAACCGTCGGGCCGTCATCGAGGAAGGTCAGGTTCTGGCCGATGTTGAGCGTGGCCGAGGAACTGTCGCCGTCCTTGTCGGTGATGGTTGCCGTCAGCGTCACCAGATTGTCGGCCGACAGGCTGACCGGTTCGTTCGGGTTGGTTGTCGGATGGACGACCGCCCGCTGCTGGTCGAGCGTCACATTGCCCGACGCATCGGTCGAGACCGTGAACACGATCGGACCGCCGGCGCCGGCGCGGCCGACCACCTGGCCGCTTTCCAGGCTGAGCACGACCGCCTGGTTCGTCGCCGTGTCGACCAGTCCGGTCGCACCGGCATTGAAGCCCAGCGCATAGGTGATGGTGCCGGCGCCGTCGGCGCCGTAGCTGGAGGTGAAGGCGCTGGCGAAGGCCTGCGTGTCGTTGGTCCCAAGCACCGTCTCGTCGACCGTCAGCGACGCGCTGGCGCCCGGCGCCGAGATCGACGGGCCGTCATCGAGGAAGGTCAGGTTCTGGCCGATGTTGAGCGTGGCCGAGGAACTGTCGCCGTCC
>NZ_JAVIJB010000063.1:0-29672 GCF_033977165.1 Mesorhizobium captivum | reverse complement strand
CCTGGTACAAGATGATCGCGCTCGTACAGGGCCCGCTCGATGTTTCGGGCCTGATCACCCATCGCATTGGCATCGACGATTTCCAGGTCGGTTTCGATGCGATGCGGAGCGGCAGTTCGGGTAAGGTGGTAATGGATTGGTAGGGGCCTTGGCCAGCGTGGACATTTTCTATGAAGCGACACCGCCTACTTGAGCCGCTTGTAGTAGCCTTGGAGAGCTTGGACGGGCGGCCGCACCACGAGCTGAGGCAGATATTTGCTGAGGTCGCTAGGCGTAGACCTAATCTGCTGGACCGATCACTATTTTCTGAGCGAAGCCGCCGAACGTCCGAAATTGAGAAGGTATTTCACAAGACCGTCGCGGAAATAGACCCAATGGTTAGGACTGCGGCATTGCCAAGTGGGCTGGACGCGCCGTTCTTAAGCCACCTAAGATTTAATCATTCCAGTGGTCGGTTGCACATCGGCCATAGCAACGCATCCATAGTTCTGTCCCAAGAAGGCTCAGAACCCTAGCTTTGGCTCAGAGCTCCCTCCAACGCCGCCACCCCGCCGACAACCGCGGCGCGTTCCTCAGCACTCAGCCTCGCCAGCAACTCCCTTTCAAACGCCTTCGCCAGCGGCACCATCTCGCGATACGCGGCGAGCCCCGCCTTGGTCAGGGTCAGATGCTCGATGCGGCGGTCGTTCTCGTCGGGCGTGCGCGTCAGCCAGCGCCGACGCTCCAGCTCGGCCACCGCCCGCGACACCTTGGTCTTGTGCATGGCCGACTGCTCGCCGAGCTCCGTCGCCGTCATCGTGCCGCGCTGGCCGAGGCCTGACAGCGTGCGCCATTCCGGCCGCGTCAGGCCGTGGCGTTCCTTGTAGATGCGCGAGAATTCCCGGCTGACGGTATCGGCAAGCCGGTAGAGCCGGTAGGGCAGGAAGCTTTCGAGCTCGAGGATTTCCGGTTCCATCTGGCGCGCCATCGATGCAGCCTTCGGCGTTGATAGTTACATTTTCGATGGTTACAAATGAAACCAGTTTGGTCAACATCGCCCGGTGAGCTACGGCTATGCGAGGCTTAGACCGGGATCAGGGAGGATCGGATGGCTTTTTCCTACATGCCGGGTTTCGGCAACGATTTCGAGACCGAGACGCTGCCCGGCTCGCTGCCGCAGGGACGCAACTCGCCGCAGCGGCCGGCCTACGGCCTCTATGCCGAGCAGCTTTCGGGCTCGCCCTTCACCGCGCCGCGCGGCACCAATGAGCGTTCCTGGCTTTACCGCATCCGTCCGAGCGTCCGGCACACCGGCCGCTTCAAGGGGATGAGATACCCTTTATGGAAGACCGCGCCCAACATCGGCGATCATGAGCTGGCGCTCGGCCAGTACCGCTGGAACCCGGTGCCGATGCCCTCCGAGCCGACCGACTTCATTTCCGGCATGCGCACCATGACCACTGCCGGGGACGCGGTCGGTCAGTCCGGCATGGCGGCGCATGTCTATGTCGCCAACCGCTCGATGGTTGACGCCCATTTCTTCAATGCCGACGGCGAGCTCATGATCGTGCCGCAGGTCGGCGCGCTGCGCCTCGTCACCGAGATGGGCGTCATCGAGCTCAGGCCCGGCGAGATCGCCGTGCTGCCGCGCGGCCTCGTCTTCAAGGTCGAGCTCGCCGACAAGGAAGCGCGCGGCTATGTCTGCGAGAACTATGGCGCCAAGTTCACCATGCCCGACCGCGGCCCGATCGGCGCCAACTGCCTGGCCAACCCGCGCGACTTCAAGACACCCTGCGCCTGGTTCGAGGAAAAGGAGACGCCCTGTCGGCTGATCGTCAAATGGTGCGGCACTTTCCATGTCACCGAGCTCGACCATTCGCCGCTGGACGTTGTCGCCTGGCACGGCAACTACGCGCCGTATAAATATGATCTGGCGACGTTTTCGCCGGTCGGCGCCATCCTGTTCGACCACCCCGACCCGTCGATCTTCACGGTGCTGACGGCGCCCAGCGGCGAGGAGGGCACCGCCAATGTCGACTTCGTCATCTTCCCGCCGCGCTGGCTTGTGGCGGAAAACACTTTCCGGCCGCCCTGGTACCACCGCAACATCATGAGCGAGTTCATGGGCCTGATCCACGGCCAATACGACGCTAAGGAGGAAGGCTTTGTGCCCGGGGGCATCAGCCTGCACAACCAGATGCTGGCGCATGGGCCTGATGCGTCCGGCTTCGAGAAGGCCACCCGCGCGGACTTGAAGCCGGTCAAGCTCGACAACACCATGGCTTTCATGTTCGAGACGCGCTTCCCGCAGATGCTGACGCGCTATGCCGCCGAGCTCGACACGCTACAGGAAAACTACATTGACTGCTGGGCCGACCTGAAGAAGCGTTTTAACGGTACGCCCGAGGGCGACTGGTCCTGACCGGCGTTACTGCCAGGAAAACTGAGGCGGGTGGCTTGACGTTCGCCCGTAACAGCTTTGTTGTGGACTGAAGCATGATCCCCAAAAGTGGGAATCGGTTTTTGCTTTCGCCGACCTTTGGTTCGGGAAAGATCATGCGCAAACAAAAATCCAAAGCGGCACAAAGCCCGCGAGCAGAGGAAACCGCATGAAGCTTGCCACCTTGAAAAACGGGACGCGCGACGGGAAGTTGGTCGTCGTCTCGCGCGATCTGACGCGGTTCACCGACGCTTCCTTCCTGGTGCCGACGCTGCAGGCGGCGCTAGACGACTGGCGGCGGATTGCGCCGCACCTGGCGGCGATGGCGGAGTCGCTGGAGACCAACGCCGTGCCTTCGGCGCGCTTCCACGAGCATGATGCGCATTCGCCGCTGCCGCGCGCCTATCAGTGGGCAGATGGCTCGGCCTATGTGAATCATGTCGAGCTGGTGCGGAAGGCCCGCGGCGCCGAGATGCCGGCAAGCTTCTGGACCGATCCGCTGATCTACCAGGGCGGCTCGGATTCCTTCATTGCTCCGCGCGATCCGATCCGCGTGGCGGACGAAGCCTACGGCATCGACATGGAGGCGGAAGTCGCCATCGTAGTCGATGACGTGCCGATGGGCGCCGGTCTGGACGAGGCGAGAGAGGCGATCCGCCTCGTCATGCTGGTCAACGACGTGACACTGCGCGCCATCACTGGTCCGGAACTTGCCAAAGGCTTCGGCTTCTTCCAATCAAAACCGTCTTCCGCCTTCTCGCCCGTCGCGGTGACGCCGGACGAATTGGGCGACGCCTGGGACGGCGGCAAAGTCAACCTTGCGCTGCTGGTCGACCTCAATGGCAAGCCGTTCGGCCGGGCCAATGCCGGTATCGACATGACCTTCGACTTCCCGGCGCTGATCGTGCATGCCGCCAAGACCCGGCCGCTTGCCGCCGGCACCATCATTGGCTCGGGCACCGTCTCCAACAAGCTCGATGGCGGGCCGGGCAGGCCGGTCTCGGCAGGCGGCGCCGGCTATTCCTGCATCGCCGAGCTGCGCATGATCGAGACCATCGAGGCCGGTGGGCCGAAGACGCCTTTCCTGCATTTCGGCGACACGGTGCGCATCGAGATGAAGGACAAGGCCGGCCATTCGATCTTCGGCGCCATCGAACAGAAGGTGGAAAAGCACGAGGGGTGAGGCCCGAACGGTGACTCTGCTCGAGCATCTGCGCCGCATGGCGCGCAACAATCTCTGGTCGAACGACCGGCTCTACCGCGCTGTTCTGGCGCTCCAGCCCGGCGAGTTCGAGGCCAAGCGCACCAGCTTCTTCCCATCGATCAAGGAGACGCTCAATCACATCATTGCGGTCGATCGTCTCTATCTCGATTTCCTGACGGATGGCGGCCTCGGCGCCGCGGCCTACGATACCTTCGTGCCTTTCGACGACGTGGCAAGCCTGACGGTGGCACAGGCCGATTTCGACCGCAAGCTGATTGCCTTCTGCGATCGCCTGTCCGAGGCCGATCTCGACCGTCGCGTCATCACCGATCGGCGTGAGGACGGCCTGATCCCCGAGCGCATCGGCGACATCCTCGCCCATGTCTTCCTGCACGACATCCACCACCGCGGCCAGGTGCACGCGATGCTCTCCGGCACTTCCGTTCCGCCACCGCAATTGGATGAGTTTCTGCTCGACTACGACATCAAGCTGAGGGAGGCTGAGGTCGAACGGCTGGGGCTCTAATTGTCATCTTAGATATTCGGCCCATTCAGAGCCGAGGCTATCAAAATCGTCGGCGACAAGGATATTGCCCTTCAAGGCGCCAATGCGTGGTAAAAAGGCGCCCTTCGGCAGCGGTGGCAAGAGACGCGCTACGGCCTTGCCGCGCCGGGTGATCACGATCTCCTCGCCGGCTTTCGCGCGCCTCACGAGTTCCGACAGTTTGGCCCTGGCTTCGGTCATGGAGACGTTCACGGCTCGACCTCTTGTGACCAGAACTTAGATCACGGCCGATCGAGCCGCAAATGAGCTTTAGCTTTACGCCGCCTTGCCGCCCACCTTCAGCACGCCGCGCTTGATCTGGTCCTGCTCGATCGACTCGAACAGCGCGCGGAAATTGCCTTCGCCAAAACCTTCGTCGCCCTTCCTCTGGATGAATTCGAAGAAGATCGGCCCGATTACGGTCTTGGAAAAAATCTGCAGCAGGATCTTGGTCGTGCCGCCATCGACCACGCCTTCGCCGTCGATCAGGATGCCGTGCTTCTTCATCCGCTCGATCGGCTCGTCATGGCCGTGCACGCGCTCATGCGACATCTCGTAATAGGTGTCGGGCGGGCCGGGCATGAATTTCAGCCCGTTGGCTGCGAGTTTGTCGGTGGCTTCGTAGATCGCGTCGGTGCCGACCGCGATGTGCTGGATGCCTTCGCCATTGTACTTCTTCAGATATTCGGCGATCTGGCTGGTTTCGTCCTTGGACTCGTTCAGCGGAATGCGAATCTTGCCGCAGGGCGAGGTGATCGCGCGGCTGACGAGACCGGTGATCTTGCCATCGATGTCGAAGTAATGGATCTGCTTGAAGCCGAACAGGTCGCGATAGAAATCCCACCATTTGTCCATGTTGCCGCGATAGACATTGTGGGTGAGGTGGTCGAGATAGTAGAAGCCGACGCCTTCGGGCTTCGGGTCGCGCTCGCCCAGCCACTCGAACTCGGCGTCGTAGGCCGAGCCCTTCTCGCCATAGGTTTCGATGAAATAGAGCAGCGAGCCGCCGATGCCGACGATGGCCGGCACGTCGAGCGTCTTGTCCTTGCCTTCATAGGGCGTCGCGCCTTTCGACACGGCATGGTCGAAGGCGTGCTTGGCATCGACCACGCGCCATGCCATCGAGGCGGCGCAGGGGCCGTGCTTTTCGACGAACTTCATCGCATGTGAACCGGGCTCGGCATTGACGACGTAGTTGATGTCGCCCTGGCGCCAGACGGTAATGGCCTTCGTGCGGTGCTTCGCCACCGCGACATAGCCCATGCGGGTGAAAAGTTCGGCGAGTTTTGCCGGCTCCAAATGCGCGAACTCGACGAATTCGAAACCGTCGGTGCCGGCGGGATTCGCCTTGCTGATCTTGGCGGGCGGTGCATCGTGCGGGAAGGGGCCCATGGCAGTCCTCCGATAGCTGTTGCGGCCGTGGTTGGCCAATCTAGCTGATGATAACGCAAAACGACCGCACAGTGCTTGCATTCAACCGCTTGAAATGCTCTTCATGTGCGTGGATCGTGCATGATCGGAGGAAAATCCATGGAAGATGCGCGCCTCGATCAATTTGACCGCAAGATACTGGCGCTTTTGCAGGGCGATGCGCGGCTCACCAACAACGACCTTTCGGAGCGGGTCAACCTGTCGCCATCGCAATGCTCGCGCCGCCGCCAGCGGCTGGAGGAGGATGGCTATATTAAAGGCTACCGCGCCGTGCTCGATCGCGACCGGCTGGGCTTCTCACTGGTCAATGTGATTTCGGTGACCTTGGCCACGCACAACCGCGACAATGCTCGCCGCTTCGGCGAGTTGGTGGCGCGCTTGCCCGAGGTGCAGGAGGCGCACGCGCTGACCGGCGAGATGGACTACATCCTGAAGGTGGTGACGCCCGACCTCAAATCATTGTCGGAGTTCGTCAACGGCGTGCTGTTGCCGCATGAATCCGTGCAGCATGTGAAAACGGCGATCGTGCTGGAGACGCTAAAGGAAACCGGCGCGCTGCCGATTTAAGGTGCGCCGATATTCAGGCGAGGCCGGCCTACAAATGGCGGCCTCCTGCGCTTCCGGCCTTCGCCGGCCGAAGCACTCATGAGTGGCGTGGCAGTTAATTTAGGCTACGGCCGGCGTAGGCCGGTGCTCGAAGGCCACCATTTTCGACTCGGCCTGACCTGAATCTCAGCACACCTTCGCTGGAAAATCGTTAGCCCCTCTCCTGCTGGATCAGCCCATAGAGGTTGGTGCAGCGCGCGCCGGAGCGGCAGTAGGCAAACACCGGCCCTTCGAGTTCGTCCAGCGCCTCTGCCTGGTCCTCGACATTGTCCATGGTGATCTGGCCGCTGATCACTGGAATGTAGCGGAAGGCAAGGCCGGCGGCTTCGGCCGCGGCCTTGACGCTGTCGGCCGAAGGCTGGCCCGGCTGCTCGTTGTCCGGCCGGTTGCAGATCACGCTTCTGAAGCCGGCATCCTTGATGGCGGCGATGTCCTCGGGCTGGATCTGGCCGGAGACCGAATAATCTTCGCTGATCTGGCGGTATTCCATCATCTTATCCTCGCAATCTTCTTTGGCGGCAGTCATGCCACTCCGGGGCAGGGGCGGCAATGCGTGCCGTAGAATTTCTCTGCCAAATAGCGATGCCGGACCGGAAAATCCAACCGTCAGCGTTGTCCCTTCTCCCCGTCACTATACGGGGAGAAGGTGCCGGCAGGCGGATGAGGGGCAGCGCCGGCATTGATCATTTCAGCCAACCGTGGCTCCGCCTCAACTCCCCAGGATCGCGCCTCTTATCTGCGTGATGTTGTTGTGCATCATGTCGATATAGGTCGAGGCTGGACCGTCGGGCCGGGACAGCGCGTCCGAGTAGAGCGTGCCGCCGACCTTGATGCCGGTCTCGCCGGCGATCTGCTCGATCAGCCGCGGATTGCTGATGTTCTCGACGAAGATCGCCGCCGCCTTGTCCTGTTTCACCTGCTCGACCAGCTTGGCGACGTCGGCGGCCGAAGGCTCGGAATCCGTCGAGATGCCCTGCGGCGCCAGGAACGTCAGGCCATATTCATGCTCGAAATAGCCGAAGGCGTCATGCGAGGTGATGACTACGCGCTTGGCCTCGGGGATCGACTGGATCGCCGCTTTCACTTCGCCTTCCAGCGCATCGAGTTTCGTGGTGTAGGCTGCGGCGTTGACCTTGTAGCTGTCGCAGCCTGCGCTGTCCGCCGTGCAGAACGCGTCGGCAATATTCTTCACATAGATCTTGGCGTTGGCGATCGACTGGAAGGCGTGCGGGTCAGTGACCGTCTTGCCGCCGCCGGTGTCGGCGCCTTCGGCGGCATCCGCATCGGCGAATTCCGGCTTGAAGTCGATCGGCGTGACACCCTTGGTCAAGGTGACGATCGAGGCCTTGGTTGCGCTGGCATCGACCAGGCGCTGCAGAAAACCTTCGAAATGCAGGCCGTTGACCAGCACCACGTCGGCGCCAGCCATCGCCACCGCGTCGGCCGGGCTCGGCTCATAGACATGTGCGTCGCCGTCCGGCCCGACGATGGTGGTGATGTTGACACGGTCGCCGCCGACATTTCTCGCAAAATCGGCAATGACGGTGAAGCTCGCCACCACCTTGAGCGGTGCCGCGAAGGCCGAAGACGTCGCGAAGGCGCTTAATGTTATAACGCTCATCGCCAGGGCGGCACGGATGGATTTCAGCATTGCGAAGGTCTCCTTGCTTGGGGATTGGGGGTCAGGCGGTCCGGTGGCGGTGGTGCACGATGCGGGCACGCAACGCGCCGCGCGAGCCGAACATGATCGAGACGAAATAGACGACGCCGGCCGAAAGGATGATCGCCGGGCCGGACGGCAACGACGCGTGGTAGGACAAAAGCAGCCCGGCGATGCAGGAGGCAAAGCCGATCAGCACCGCCAGCACGCACATCGGTTCGACGCGCACCGTCCAGAAGCGGGCGGCCGCCGCGGGCAACATCATCAGCCCGACCGACAGCAGCGTGCCCAGCGCCTGGAAGCCGCCGACGAGGTTAAGCACGACGAGGCCGAGAAAGATGAAATGCACCGGGCTGCCCATGCGGCTCACCGAACGCAGGAAGAGCGGGTCGAGGCATTCGGCGACCAGCGCGCGCCAGAAGATGGCGAGGCTAACGAGCGTCACCACCACGATGCCGCCGATCAGCGTCAACGCTTCATTGTTGAGCGCGAGCACCGTGCCGAACAGCACATGCATGAGATCGACGCTGGAGCCGCGGATCGACACCATCAGCACACCTACCGCAAGCGAGATGAGATAGAACGCGGCCATCGAGGCGTCCTCGCGCTGGATGGTGAAGCGCGAGACCGCACCGGCGCCGAGCGCGACAATGATGCCGGCAATCAGCCCGCCAATGGTCATCGGCAGGATTTCAAGCCCATAGAGCAGGAAGCCGGCGGCCGCACCGGGCAGGATAGCGTGCGCCATCGCGTCGCCCGAGAGGCTCATGCGCCTCAGCATCAGGAAGACGCCGACCGGGCAGGCGCCGAGCGACAGCATCAGCGAGCCGAACAGTGCCCGCTGCATGAAGGCGAAGTCGGCAAAGGGCGCGATGAACAGGCCGTAGAGGAATTCCATCATGCAGCCCTCGGCCCGGAGCCATGGTCGTGATGATGGTCTTGCGTGTGCGCGTGATCATGATGGTCGTGACCGTGATCATGGTCGTGCCCATCATGGTCGTGCCCATCATGGTCGGGCTCGCACCACGGCGCATTCTCCTCCCAGGCCTCGTGAAAACGCCGGGCCTTGAGCAGGTTTTCCGGCCGCAACGTCTCGCGCGTTTCGCCCCAGGCGACAGGCTGGCGGGCGAGCAGCAGCGTCTCTGGGAAATTCTGCCGCACGAGGTCGAGGTCGTGCACGACGACCATGATCGTGCGCTCCTCGCCATGCCAGCGTTTTATCAACTGGATGAGGTCGCCGACGGTCTTGGCGTCGACGGCATTGAACGGCTCGTCGAGTAGGATGAGGTCGGCGTCCTGCAGCAGCACGCGGGCAAACAGCGTTCGCTGCAACTGGCCGCCGGAAAGCGTGTCGATCGGCCGCGTCTCGAAGCCGCCGAGCCCGACCGCCATCAGGGCCTTGCTGACGGACTCGCGATCCTCCTTCGTATAACGGCCGAGCATGCCGCGCTTTGGCCAGAGACCCAGCGATACGAGGTCGACGACGCGCGCCGGGAAGCTGCGATCAAGCTCCGACTGCTGTGGCAAGTAAGCGGTGCGCACGCCCGGAGCGCGGACAACCGTGCCCTCCATCGGCTTCAGCACGCCGACAATGCCCTTCATCAGCGTCGACTTGCCCGAGCCGTTGGCGCCGACCACGGCGGTCAGCGAGCCCTTTCTGACGATGCCGTTGAGGTGATGGATGGCGGGATGGCTGTTGTAGCCGAGCGTCAGGTCGCGGAAGGTCAGGCAGGCATTGGTCATCGGACGATCCGGGCGGGTCGTGAAACTCAAGGGGTCTTGTCGATATGTGATGTTATTACATTAGTCAACATGTCGGTCCGGCGGAATTGGTCTCAGGCGGTCAGCTCGCCGTGTATAAGCCGGGCCTGGAGAGGGCGGTTGGCTCAAGCGGTTTCGCGTCTGTCGACCTTGCCCGAAGCCGGCACGGACTCTAAACAGGCGCGACTCCATAACGAAGGAACCTCCCATGAGCATTCGTCGCATCGATGTCGGCCCGCGCATGAGCCAGATCGTCATCCACGGCAACACCGTCTATCTGGCTGGCCAGGTCGGCGAGCCGGGCGGCAATGTCGCCTCGCAGACCCGCGACATCCTGAAGACTATCGACGATTTGCTGGCCAAGGCCGGCACCGACAAGACCAAGATCGTGCAGGCGATCATCTGGCTGGCCGACATGAGCACCTTCGCCGAGATGAACTCCGAATGGGACAAGTGGGTGCCGAAGGGCCACACGCCCGCCCGCGCCACCGGCGAAGCCAAGCTCGCGGGCCCGGAATATCTGGTCGAGATTATTGTTACGGCGGCGATCTGAGGCGCTACGCCTTCTACCTCCCCCTTGTGGGGAGGTCGGGCCGAAGGCCCGGGTGGGGGGCTGCGCCGACCCCCGCCCCGCCGCTTCGCGGCGACCCTCCCCACAAGGGGGAGGGTAAAGAGGCGCTACCCCTGCGAGGGCGTGAACCTCGCCACCAGCGTGTGGCTTTCCGCCGGATAGATGAACCGCACATGCGTGACCGGGTGCTCCGCGCTCCAGGTGCGGCGCTCGACCACTAGGCAGGGCGCGCCGGGATCGATGTCGAGCGCGTCGGCGATGGTGTCATCGGCGGCCATGGCGCGGATGCGGTGCTCGGCCTCGCTCCACGGCACGCGGCCGATCAGCCAGGGGCCGGGCGCGATTTCGAAGAATTCTTCCTCGGCTGCCTCGGCCACGGCTGAAAGATTGATCAGCCGCTGCTCGAGCGCGAACGGCCGTTCGCCGGCGAAATGCAGGCTTTCCAGCCACAACACCGGACCCGGGACCGCAAGCCCGAGCAGCGACCGGTCCTCGGCGCTGCTGCGTCGCTTCAGCCGTTCCAGCCGCTCGTAGCGATAGGGCAGGCCGAGCGCCTCGACCTCGATCCTGATGTCGTGCAGCTCCAGCACCGCCGCTTGCGACTTCGGCTGGCGCACGAAGCTGCCCGAGCGGCGGCGGCGCTCGATCAGTCCCGCCTTGGCGAGCTGCGACAGCGCCTTGTTCACCGTCATGCGCGAGCATTTGTATTCGGCCGTCAACTCGTGCTCGAATGGAATGCGATGGCCGGGCGCCCAGGCGCCAGAGAGGATCTTTTCGCGGATATCGGACAGGATGCGCTGATGCAGCGAAATGCTCTCGCCGCCCTCCAACTCATCCGTTTCAACCAGGCTCATCGGGCTTTTCCTGCTCAGCCTTGGGAAAGGGCGGTCATCACCGCGCGGAACCGCTGGGCAATCGCTTCGCGCTTCGCGTGCCTACCGCCGGCGACCTGCTTTTTGCCGTGCACCCAGACGCAATCGACCTTGCTGCCATTGGCGAAGATCCAGGCGTCGAGGATCGCATCGCCGGCCTTGCTGGCAAGCGAGGGATGGCTGGCATCGAGCGAAACCAGGTCGGCCGGGTTGCCGACAGTGATAGCTGACGGACCAGCGCCGAGCGCCACACTGCCGCCGTCAAGCGCCGCATCGAACAGCGCGCGCCCCGTAGAGCCGCCGGCGCGCGCCAGCACGTTGCGGGCGCGATGGGCAAGGCGCTGCGAATATTCGAGCTGCCTGAGCTCGTCCGGCAGACCGATCAACACGTTGGAGTCGGAGCCGACGCCGAAGCGTCCGCCCTGTTCGATCAACTGCGGCGCGGCAAAGGTGCCGTCGCCGAGATTGGCCTCGGTGATCGGGCAAAGGCCTGCAATCGCGCCGCTCTTCGCCATGGCGATCGTCTCGGCCTCGGTCATATGCGTGGCGTGGATCAGGCACCAACGCTGATCCACCTTGGCGTTGGACAGCAGGAATTCGACAGGCCGAGCACCGGACCAGGCAACGCAGTCCTCGACTTCCTTGATCTGCTCGGCGACATGGATGTGGATCGGGCCACTCGGCGCCATCGCCGCAATCGCATTGATCTCGTCCGGGGTCGCGGCGCGCAGGCTGTGCGGTGCGACGCCGACGACCGCTTGTTCCAGCCTCGAGACGCTTTCGCGGCTTTTCTCAAGCAAACGCCCGAACCGCTCGACATCATTGATAAATCGCCGCTGTCCCTCATTCGGCGCGGCGCCGCCGAAAGAGGAGTGGGCGTAGAAGACCGGCAGCAGCGTGAGCCCGATGCCGGTCTCGCCGGCCGCGGCGGCGATCCGCTCCGCCATCTCGGCGATGTTGGCGTAAGGCTTTCCATCGCGGTCGTGATGGAGATAGTGGAACTCGCCGACGCGCGAGAAGCCGGCCTCCAGCATTTCGACATAAAGCTGCGCCGCGACCGCCTCGACCTGGTCCGGCGTCATCGACAGCGCGAAGCGGTACATCACCTCGCGCCAGCTCCAGAAGCTGTCGGCCGAAGGTCCGCGCAATTCGGCCAGCCCCGCCATGCCGCGCTGGAAGGCGTGGCTGTGGAGGTTGGGCATGCCCGGCAGGAGAATCGCGTGCCGCTCGTCGCCGGCCTGCCGGGAGGCGCCGGCCTCGACCGTGGCGATGCGGCCGCCGTCGAAAGCGACCCTGACATTGCCTTGCCAGCCCTCGGGCAGCAACGCCTGTTCCGCAAAGATCGCCGTCACGTCCAATCTCCCGAATCTGAATGCCCGAGCGACATTACCACTTGCGTCGCGTTCCAATATGTATATACATAATCGCCATCCTTTCAAATGGAAAAGATGATGGGTGGAGAGAACGGGAAGAGCGGCCTTCGTCTCTGGCGCAATGCACGGCTGGCGACCATGGCCGAGGGCGCGGCGGGCCTAGGCGTCGTCGAAAAAGGCGTGATCGCCGCGCGCGACGGGCTGATTGTCCATGCCGGCCCCGAGGAGGATTTGCCGGTGGCGCTAAGGCAGGGTGGTGAAGCAATCGATTGCGAGGGCCGCTGGATCACGCCGGGCCTGATCGACTGCCACACGCATCTTGTCTATGCCGGCAACCGGGCCAACGAATTCGAGATGCGGCTGGCCGGCGCCACTTATGAAGAAGTGGCCCGCGCTGGGGGCGGCATCGTCTCCTCCGTCAAGTCGCTGCGCGCCGCCGGCGAAGACGAGCTCGTTGCCCAGACGCTGCCGCGCCTCGATGCGCTGATCGCCGAAGGCGTCACCACCGTCGAGGTCAAGTCGGGCTACGGGCTCGATGCCGATAATGAGATGAAGTCGCTGCGTGCCGCCCGCCGTCTGGCCACTGAACGCCCGGTCACGGTCCGCACGACTTGTCTTGCCGCGCACGCGCTACCGCCCGAAGCCAGGGGCGACAAGGATGCCTTCATTGATCTCGTCGCCGATACGATCCTGCCGGGAGTCGCCGCTGAAAAGCTCGCTGACGCCGTCGACGGTTTTTGCGAGGGCATCGCCTTCTCGCCGGAGCAGATTTCGCGCGTCTTCGATAGGGCCAAAGCGCTCGGCTTGCCGGTGAAGCTTCATGCCGACCAGATGTCGAACCTGCATGGCGCGGCACTTGCCGCCCGCTATGGCGCGCTGTCGGCCGACCATCTCGAATATACGGATGACGAGGGCGCGGCGGCGATGGCCAAGGCCGGCACGGTCGCGACGATCCTGCCCGGCGCCTACTATTTCATCCGCGAGACGAAGAAGCCGCCGGTCGATCTGTTCCGCCGCCACGGCGTGAAAATGGCGGTCGCCACGGACTCTAATCCCGGCACCTCGCCGCTTACCTCGCTGCTGCTCACCATGAACATGGCCGCGACGCTCTTTGGCATGACCGTCGACGAATGCCTCGCCGGCGTCACCCGCGAGGCGGCCCGCGCGCTGGGTCTGCTCGACAAGACCGGCACGCTGGAAGCCGGCAAATCGGCCGACCTTGCCATCTGGGACATCGAGCGTCCGGCCGAACTCGTCTACCGCATGGGCTTCAACCCGCTCCATGCCCGCATCTGGAGAGGACAATGACCGAACTGATCCTGAAGCCCGGCAGCGCGACGCTTGCCGACTGGCGCGCCATCTATCGCGGCGCCGTGCCGAAGCTCGACGATGCCTGCCGGCCGAAAATCAAGGCCAGCGCCGAGGCGGTCGCCCGCATCCTCGCTAAGGGCGAGCCGGTCTATGGCATCAATACCGGCTTCGGCAAGCTGGCCAGCGTCCGCATCCCGGCAAACGATCTCGAAACGCTTCAGCGCAACATCGTGCTCTCGCATGCCGCCGGCGTCGGCGAGCCGATGCCTGTCGCGGTGGTGCGGCTGATGATGGCGCTGAAGCTTGCGAGCCTCGCCCAGGGCGCCTCCGGCGTTCGCGCCGAGACCATCGACCTGCTTCAAGGGATGCTCGCCAACGACGTCATCCCGGTGGTGCCGGCGCAAGGCTCGGTCGGCGCCTCCGGCGATCTCGCGCCGCTTTCCCACATGACGGCGGTGATGATCGGCGTCGGCGAATGTTTCACGCCGCATGGCCGCTTCCCCGCCAAGGTCGCCTTCGTCTCGCACGGGCTGGAACCGGTGACGCTCGGCGCCAAGGAAGGCCTGGCGCTGCTCAACGGCACGCAGTTTTCGACCGCTTTCGCGCTTGCCGGCCTGTTCGAGGCCGAGACGCTCTACCAATCGGCGCTGGTTGCCGGCGCGCTGTCGACGGACGCCGCCCGCGGGTCGGACGCGCCGTTCGATCCGCGCATCCATCTTTTGAGAAAACATCGCGGCCAGATCGAGACGGCCGACGCGCTGCGCAACCTGATGGCCGGCAGCGCCATTCGTGAGTCCCACCGGGTCGGCGACGAACGCGTGCAGGACCCGTATTGCCTGCGCTGCCAGCCGCAGGTGATGGGTGCAGCACTCGACGTGCTGCGCAAGGCGGCGGACACGCTTCAGACCGAGGCCAATGGCGTCACCGACAATCCGCTGATCTTCGCCGAGGACGACACCGCGCTTTCGGGCGGCAATTTCCACGCCGAGCCGGTGGCTTTCGCTGCCGACATGATCGCGCTGGCCGTTTGCGAGATCGGCTCGCTGTCGGAGCGGCGCATCGCCATGCTGGTCGATCCGGCG
Source organism: Mesorhizobium captivum (assembly GCF_033977165.1). Taxonomy (NCBI): domain Bacteria; kingdom Pseudomonadati; phylum Pseudomonadota; class Alphaproteobacteria; order Hyphomicrobiales; family Phyllobacteriaceae; genus Mesorhizobium; species Mesorhizobium captivum. The sequence continues at coordinate 14,838 of NZ_JAVIJB010000063.1, read as the reverse complement.
CTCTCCGGCATGCCGGCCTTTTTGACGCCGAAGCCGGGCCTGAATTCCGGTTTCATGATCCCGCAGGTGACCGCGGCCGCCCTTGTTTCGGAAAACAAGCAGAAGGCCTATCCGGCGAGCGTCGATTCGATCCCGACCTCGGCCAATCAGGAAGATCATGTCTCGATGGCCGCGCATGGCGCGCGCCGGCTGCTCGGCATGATCGAGAATGCGACCGCCGTCATCGGCATCGAACTCTTGGCGGCGGCCCAGGGCTGCGATTTCCACGCCCCGCTTGCTTCGAGCGAGGCGCTGGAGTCGGTGCGCAAGCTGGTTCGGGCCGAGGTGCCGCATCTCGACAACGACCGGCATTTCCACCCGGACATGGAAAAGGCGATCGCCATGGTGCGCAGCGGCGCGGCGGTGAATGCGGCGAGCGCGGTGAAGCTGCCGGGAATTGCGTCGTGACATCGCACACATTCACAGGCCGAGTTCTGTCGCGCCCCCCTCTGTCCTGCCGGACATCTCCCCCTCAAGGGGGGAGATCAGCAGCTTCCTTGGCACCGTTCTTCCTCCAGCGCTGGCGATTGGCGAAAGCCGACGTGACAGCCAATCTCCTCCCAAGAGGGGGAGATGTCCGGCAGGACAGAGGGGGGCGCCGTAGAGCTCCAACCTACGGAGGTCTCTCATGACCACGCCGTGGCTCACCGTCACCCAAGGCACCGCACCCCTGCTGGTCTCGATCCCGCATACCGGCATCGATCTGGCCGGCCTCGACAGTCGGCTGGTGTCGACCTGGCTCGGCCGCCGCGACTGCGACTGGTGGATCGACAAGCTTTATGATTTCGCCGCCGACCTCAGCGCGACGGTCGTGCACACCGCCATTTCGCGCACCGTCATCGACGTCAACCGCGACCCTTCGGGCGTTTCGCTCTATCCTGGACAAGCGACGACCGGCCTATGCCCGACGGACACCTTTGACGGCGATCCGCTCTACCGTATGGGCGAGGAGCCGACGCCGTCCGAGATCGACCAGCGCCGCGAGACTTACTTCAAGCCTTATCATGCCGCCTTGCAGGCCGAGATCGACCGACTGCGCGGCATGCACGAGAAGATTGTTCTCTACGACTGCCACTCGATCCGCTCGGTGCTGCCGCGCCTGTTCGAAGGCACGCTGCCGGTCTTCAATCTCGGTACCAATGACGGCAAGAGCAGCGATCCGGCGCTGCAGGAAAAGGTAGCCGCCATCCTTGCCGCGACCGGCGAGACCTGGGTGGTCAATGGCCGCTTCAAGGGCGGCTGGATCACGCGCCAGTTCGGGCAACCCCAGAACGGTGTCCACGCGCTGCAGATGGAGCTTTCCAACCGCGGCTATATGCGCGAGCCCACGGAAAAGGGGGCGCCGGAGAACTGGCCGGTGCCTTACGACGCCACCTACGCCGCGCCGATCCGCGCCACGCTGAAGAAAATCCTCGAAACCGCGATTGCCTGGGCAGCGCGCTGACGCGCCCGCCGCACCTCATCGAAAGGGAAGCGACCATATGACCGATCCGCGCCACAACATCCGCGAAGTACGCGCGCCGCGAGGCGACAAGCTGAACGCCCGCTATTGGACCACCGAAGCGCCACTGCGCATGCTGATGAACAATCTCGATCCCGAGGTCGCCGAGAACCCGAACGAGCTGGTCGTCTATGGCGGCATCGGCCGGGCCGCGCGCACCTGGAACGATTTCGATCGCATCGCGGCTTCGCTGAAGACGCTCGGCGAGGACGAGACGCTGCTGGTACAGTCCGGCAAGCCGGTCGGCGTCTTTCGCACCCACAAGGACGCGCCGCGCGTGCTTATCGCCAACTCCAACATCGTGCCGCATTGGGCGACCTGGGAGAAGTTCAACGAGCTCGATAAGAAGGGCCTGATGATGTACGGCCAGATGACGGCCGGCTCCTGGATCTACATCGGCACGCAGGGCATCGTGCAGGGCACGTATGAGACCTTTGTGGAAGCCGGCCGCCAGCACTATGGCGGCAACCTCAAAGGCAAGTGGATCCTGACCGGCGGTCTCGGCGGCATGGGCGGCGCCCAGCCTCTGGCTGCCGTCATGGCCGGCGCCTGCTGCCTCGCCATCGAATGCAATCCGGATTCGATCGATTTCCGCCTGCGCACCCGCTACGTCGACGAGAAGGCCGAGACGCTCGAAGAGGCGATGGAAATGATCGAGCGCTGGACGAAGGCCGGTGAGGCGAAATCGGTCGGCCTGCTCGGCAATGCGGCCGAGATCGTGCCGGAGATGTTCAAGCGCGGCATCCGCCCCGATATCCTCACCGACCAGACGTCGGCGCACGACCCGATCAACGGCTATCTGCCGAAGGGCTGGACCATGGCTGAGTGGCGCGAAAAGCGGGTCAGTGATCCCAAGGCCGTCGAGAAAGCCGCCCGCGCGTCGATGCGCGAGCATGTCGAGGCGATGGTGGCGTTCTGGAATGCCGGCGTGCCGACGCTCGACTACGGCAACAACATCCGTCAGGTCGCCAAGGACGAAGGTTTTGAGAACGCGTTTGCCTTCCCCGGCTTCGTGCCGGCCTATATCCGTCCGCTGTTCTGCCGCGGCATCGGCCCGTTTCGCTGGGCAGCCCTATCCGGCGATCCGGAGGATATCTACAAGACCGACGCCAAGGTGCGCGAGCTCACTCCAGGCAACACGCATCTGCACAACTGGCTGGACATGGCCCGCGAGCGCATCTCTTTCCAGGGCTTGCCGGCGCGCATCTGCTGGGTCGGCCTCGGCGACCGCCATCGGCTCGGCCTCGCTTTCAACGAGATGGTTGCCAAAGGCGAGCTCAAGGCGCCGGTCGTCATCGGCCGCGATCATCTCGATTCTGGCTCGGTCGCCTCGCCGAACCGCGAGACCGAAGCGATGAAGGACGGCTCCGACGCCATTTCCGACTGGCCGCTGCTCAACGCGCTGCTCAACACCGCCTCCGGAGCCACCTGGGTGTCGCTGCATCACGGCGGTGGCGTCGGCATGGGCTTCTCGCAGCATGCCGGCATGGTGATCGTCGCCGACGGCACGCCCGACGCGGCAAGGCGCCTGGAGCGCGTGCTCTGGAACGACCCGGCGACCGGCGTCATGCGCCACGCCGATGCCGGCTACGACATCGCCATCCAATGCGCAAAAGAGCACCAGCTCAACCTGCCGGGCATTCTGGGCTGACGCGATGCGCATCCTTCGTGCCGCCGGCTACCGCGTCATGCCGTGGAAGAATGGCGGCGGCACGACCACCGAGATCGCCGTCTCGCCGCACAGTGCCGGGCTCGACGATTTCGACTGGCGCATCTCGATGGCCCGCGTCGAGACGAGCGGGCCCTTCTCCAGCTTTGCCGGCATCGACCGTACGCTCGCGGTGCTGGAAGGCGAGGGCATCGTGCTCGAGATTGCCGGCAGGTCGGCGTCGCGGCTGACCGCCGCCTCGGCGCCGCTGTCCTTTCCAGGCGACGTGCCGACCGGCGCCACCCTGATCGGCGGCCCGATCACCGACCTCAACGTCATGACTCGCCGGAGCCGGATGACCCACACGGTCGAGCGCCTGTCGCTCTCGGACGAAATGCGGGTTGAGCACAGCGTCGGCACGACTCTCGTTCTCTCGGTCGATGGCAGCGTGAAAGTCTTTGCCGACGGCGTATCGAACCTCGGCCCGCTCGACGCGCTCATCCTCGACCGGGATAGCCCGGAACTGCGGCTGCAGCCCGAAGGGCAGGGGCATCTGTTCGTCGTCAGACTCTTAGATCTCGCCGCCAACGGTTAACGGCTGTTGCCAAACATGATCGCGGCACAGGCGAATTATCGCCCGGCCCCTTGCATGTATCACGAAAAAGCCTGAATCCTTTCCCTGAACGGACCCGGGGCGGGAAGCGAGGGGCGTTCGCCCTTAAGTTGTCGAAAGGGGACGCCCCTATCGTGGAGCGCAACAAACTTTCGACCGGACCTGCCATGCAACCAATTGCATTTGAACCGGTTTTAGGGCCATTGCCGTGGCGGTCACGCCGCATCGCGCCCGCCTTACGGAATAATCGATGAACATTCAGACGAACCCCACCAAGATTGAACAGACAAGCGCTGGCTTCCCGATTGTCACGGAAGCGCCGGTACGCTCCAATTTCCTGCCAGAAGACCGGCTGCGCGCGCTGGGCGCCGCGCTCGCCGATGGCGAAGTCAGGGAACTGTTCGGGTTCTCGCCATTCGAGTTCCAGGCCCGCATCCGCGACAGCGCCAAGAAGATTCTCGAAGTCTACCGTTCGACCAATGCCGCGCAGGCCAAGGGCGAGACGATCACGCCCGCCGCGCAATGGCTGCTCGACAACAATTATTTGGTCGAGGAGACCATCTTCCAGGTCAAGCGCGACCTGCCGCGCCGTTTCTACCGTCAGTTGCCGACGCTCAAGCTTGCCGACGGCACCGTTCTGCCACGCGCCTTTGCCGTCGCCTGGAGCTATGTCCAGCATTCCGACAGCGCGGTCTCGGCGACCATGTTCAAGGCCATCGTCGAAGGCTTCCAGTCGGTCGAACCGCTGAAGATCGGTGAGCTCTGGGCGTTGCCGTCGCTGCTGCGTTTCGTGCTGATCGAAAACCTCCGCCGCATCGCGGTGCGGGTCAACCGCACCAGGCAGATGCGCCAGATCGCCAACGAGGTCGCCGACCGGGTGCTCGCGACCGACGACAATGCCGACCGGACCAGGATCCTGTCGCACTATGCAACGCATGCGCAGGACACGACTTTCGCCACCCAGCTCCTCTACCGCCTGCGCGACGGCTCGCAGAATGCCGGCCGGGCGCTGGAATGGCTGGAGGGCGAGCTCGAGAAGACCGGCTCCGACGCCGAGGAGATCATCATCTCCGAGCATCAGACGCTCTCCAGCGGCAACGTTACCACCGGCAACATCATCCGCGGCCTGCGTCTCATCAACGACGTCGACTGGACGGTCTGGTTCGAGGGCGTCAGCCGCATCGACACCTTGCTGCGCCAGAAGACCGACTTCGCCGCGCTCGATTTCTTCTCGCGCGACCAGTACCGCACCGCGATCGAGCAGCTCGCACGCCGCTCCGAACTTTCCGAATACCGCGTCGCCGAAAAGGCGATCGAGCTTGCAGGCCACACGCCTGGGCTCACCGATGCGTCCGGCGTGCCCGAGACTGCCGATCCCTCCGTGCATACCGATGTCGGCTTCTTCCTGGTCGGGCCGCGTCGCCAGGAGCTGGAAGAGGCGATCGGCTATCGGGCTCCCTTCTATGTGACCTTCAAGCGTGCCTTTGCCAGCACCGGCTGGCTCGGCATCGTCGTGCCGGTCTTTCTCTTGACGATGCTGCTGCTCTTCCTCTCGGGCGGGGCGCTAGCCAATCTCGGCCTCTCCGTGCCGTCGATCACGCTGATGCTGGCGCTGTTTGCGGTGCCCGCCAGCGAAGGCGCGTTGGCCTTCTTCAACACCGTCGTGGCGCTCTTCCTCAAGCCGACGCGACTCGTAGGCTACGACTACAAGCACGGCATCCCTGCGGAGGCGCGCACCCTGGTCGTGGTGCCCTCGCTGATCGGCTCGCGCGACGACGTCGAGGAAAACATCCGCAACATCGAGGTGCATCATCTCGCCAACACGGCGGAAGAAATTCATTTCGCGCTGCTGTCCGACTGGCCGGATTCTAAGACCGAGATCGACGCCGCCGACATCGAGATCCTGCAATATGCTCGCGACGAGATCGCCAGGCTGAACGCCCGTTACCCGTCCGAAGGCGCGCCCCGCTTTTATCTCCTGCACCGCCGCCGGCTCTACAACCAGGCGCAGGGCTGCTGGATGGGCTGGGAGCGCAAGCGCGGCAAGCTGCACGAGCTCAATCTCCTGCTGCGCGGCGACAGCGACACCACCTTCCTGCCGCTCGACGTGCCGCTGCCGGAAAAAGTCACCTACGTTATGACGCTCGATGCCGACACGCGCACCACGCGCGACGCCGTCTCGACGCTGGTCGGCAAGCTCTCGCATCCGCTGAACCGCCCGCATTTCGACCCGGCGAAGCGTGTTGTCAGCGCCGGCTACACCATCCTGCAGCCACGCATCACGGCATCGCTTACCAGCGGCGACGACGCCTCCTTCTTCCAGCGCGTCTTCTCGGCCAATCGCGGCCTCGACCCTTACGTCTTTGCCGTCTCCGACGTCTATCAGGACGTCTTCGGCGACGGTTCCTTCACCGGCAAGGGCCTCTACCATGTCGATGCCTTCGAAGCGGCGCTGAAGAGCCGCATCGAGGAAAACACCATCCTCAGCCACGATCTGCTCGAAGGCGCCCTGGCGCGCGCGGCGCTCGTCACCGACGTCGAGCTGGTCGAGGACTATCCGACCCGCTACTCCGTCGACGCCTCGCGTCATCATCGCTGGGCGCGCGGCGACTGGCAGTTGCTCGGCTTCATGTTCGACCCCCGCTCCGGCGTGCCGGCGCTGTCGCGCTGGAAGATGGTCGACAATCTGCGTCGCTCGCTGACCCCGATCTTCTGGGTGATGGCCTGTATCGCCGGCTGGACGCTGCTGCCTTTCACGCAGGCCGCGCAGTGGCAGGCGCTGTTGATCCTCAGCCTGTTCATGGCGCCGACCTTCGACATCGTGAACGGCATCTTGCCCAAGAGCGGGGACCAGACCCCGCGCGGCCATTTCTCGGCTTTAGCCCGCGATACCGTGTTCGGCACCGCGCTGGTGGCGCTGAAGGTGCTGTTGATGGCGCATCTCGCCTGGATGATGGGCGACGCTGTCGTCCGTACACTCTACAGGCTCTTCGTCAGCCGCCAGAACCTTTTGGAGTGGCGCACCGCCTCGCAGGCGCACAAGAGCGGCGGCAGCGATCTCGGCTCCTATTACAGCATGATGTACGGCGCCGTGATCATCGGCGTGGTTGGCCTTGCCGTTCCGGTGCTGGCCGATTCCACCGGCGCGTTCGTCGCCTTCTTCTTCGCGATTTTCTGGATCGGCTCGCCCGCCGTCGCCTGCTGGATCAGCCGCTCGGCCGAAACCGAGGACAGGTTGCGCATTTCGGCCTCCGACATCCATGCGCTGCGCACCGTGGCGCGCCGCACCTGGCATTATTTCGAGACCTTCGTGACGGCCGAGCATCACCATCTGCCGCCCGACAATTTCCAGGAAAGCCCGGCGCCGGTGGTGGCACCGCGCACTTCGCCGACCAATATCGGCGTCTACCTGCTGTCGATCGTGTCGGCGCGCGATTTCGGCTGGATCAGCCTGTCGGATGCCATCACCCGCATCGACGCCACGATGGCCACCATCGAGAGCATGCCGCGCGACCGCGGGCACCTCTACAACTGGTACGACACGACGACGCTGAAGCCGCTCTATCCGCTCTATATCTCGGCGGTGGACAGCGGCAACCTTGCCGGCCACCTGGTCGCGGTGGCCGCCGCCTGCGCCGAATGGGCCGAGGCGCCTTCCGTCCACCTGCAGGGCGATTTCGAGGGTATCCTCGACACCGTCACCATCCTCGACGAGAGCCTGGAGGAGCTGCCCGACGACCGCCGGCAGCTCAGGCCGCTGCGCCAGCGGCTTGCCGACCGCCTCGACGGCATGCGCCGCGCGGTGATGACCATCAAGGCGCAGCCCGAGATGGCCTCGATCCGCACCATCAACCTCGCGGTGCTTGCCGGCGAGATCCGCAAGCTCGCCACCGCCATCCACACCGAGGCGGCGTCGCCGAAGAGCGATGTCATCGCCGACTGGGCGGCGAGGCTGGAGGCGACCTGCGAGGCGCATGTGCACGATTCGCACAATGACGAAAGCGCGGTATCGGCGCTCCGCACCAAGCTGCTCGCGCTGCGCGGACGCTGCCGCCGTTATGCCTTCGAGATGGATTTCTCCTTCCTGATGCGGCAGGAGCGCAAGCTGCTGTCGATCGGCTACCGTGTCGAGGAGCACCAGCTTGACGAGAGCTGCTACGACCTGCTCGCCTCCGAGGCGCGGCTGACCAGCCTGTTCGGCATCGCCAAGGGCGACCTGCCGACGGAGCACTGGTTCCGGCTTGGCCGCCCGATCGTCGAGATCGGCTTTAAGGGCGCGCTGATGTCCTGGTCGGGCTCGATGTTCGAGTACCTGATGCCGCCGCTGGTGATGAAGGAGGCGCCGGGCTCGATCCTCAACCAGACGAGCAAGCTGATCATCAAGCGCCAGATCCAGTATGCGCGCTCGAAGAACGTGCCCTGGGGCATTTCTGAGGCGGCCTATAACGCCCGCGACCGCGAGCTCACCTACCAGTACACCAATTTCGGCGTGCCTGGCCTCGGCCTGAAGCGCGGCCTTGGCCAGAATACCGTGATCGCGCCTTACGCCACGATCCTGGCGGCGCAGTTCAACCCGCGCGAGGCGGTGCAGAACCTGATGCGGCTGCGCTCGATCGGCGCGCTCGGCCGCCACGGCTTTTACGACGCGGTCGATTTCACGCCGCAGCGCGTGCCGGAAGGCACCGACCACGCCGTCGTCCAGAACTACATGGCCCACCATTCCGGCATGTCGATCGCCGCAGTTGCCGATGCTATCTTCGAGGGCCGGCTGCGCGAGCGCTTCCACAGCGATCCGGTGATCGAGTCGGCCGAACTCCTCCTGCAGGAGAAGGCGCCGCGCGACATCCCGGCCGCCACCGTCCGGACCGAAGCCGACGAGCGGTCGAAGGACGAAACCGAGACCGAAAGCCCGGACAGCCGCATCATCCTCGATCCGATCAAGGCGCTGCGCGCCACCAATGTCATGTCCAATGGCCGTTACTCGGTCATGGTCACCGCGACCGGCTCCGGCTACAGCCGCTTCGGCGAGCTTGCCGTCACCCGTTGGCAGCCGGACCCGAGCGTGGACCGCCTAGGCTCCTACATCTTCCTGCGCGACGCCGCGACCGGTGACTGGTGGTCGGCCACCGCCGAGCCGAAGCGCGCCGAGAACGAACGCGTGCAGACGCTGTTTGCCGACGACAAGGCGAGTTTCACCAAGTCGGTCGGCGCGCTGCGTTCGGAAGTCGAATGCATCGTCATTTCCGAAGGCAATGGGGAAGGCCGCCGCATCACGCTCTATAATGACGGCGCCACCGACCGGCATATCGAGGTGACCTCCTTCGCCGAGCTGGTGCTGGGCAACGAGGCGTCGGACAACGCCCATCCGTTGTTCTCGAAGATGTTCGTCGAGACCGAGATCGCCGCCAACAACGGCGCCATCTTCGCCACCAGGCGCAAGCGCGACAAGAACGAGCCTGACCTGACCATGGTGCATTTCGTCACCGACCCGTCGGGTCCGTCGCGCGACGCGGAGGCGGAAACCGACCGGCGCGCCTTCATCGGGCGCGGCCGCACCATCGCCGATGCCGCCGCCTTCGATCCCGGCGCCCGGCTCTCCGGCCGCCAGGGCTTCACGCTCGACCCGGTGGCGGCGCTCCGCCGCCAGGTGCGCGTGCCGGCGAACAAGAAGATCTCACTGACCTTCTGGACCGTCGTCGGCGCCAACCGCGGCGAGCTCGACGAGGCGATCGGCCGCCTCGACCATCAGGAAAGTTTCGCCCGCCAGGCGATGCTTGCCTGGACGCGCAGCCAGGTGCAGACGCGTCATCTCGGCCTCAGCCTGACCGACGCCGCCAATGTGCAGAAGCTGGCGCGCTACCTGATCTATCCGGATCCGTTCCTGCGCCTGCCGGCCGAATCCATCGCGTCCGGTCTCGGCCGCCAGTCGAGCCTCTGGCCGACCAGCATCTCCGGCGATTTCCCGATCTTCCTGGTGCGCATCGGCGACGTCGCCGATCTCGAGATCGTCGCCCAGGCGTTGCGCTTCCAGGAGTATATGCGCGCCCGCGGCATGATGATCGACTTCGTCGTCGTCAACGAGCAGGCCTCCTCCTACGTGCAGGACCTGCAGCGCGCGGTGGAAACGCTGTGCGAGAACAGCCGCCTGCGCGGCCGCGAGCTTGGGCCCCGCCAGCACATCTTCGCCGTTCGCCGCGACCTGATGGACGAGCCGACCTACAAGACCTTGCTATCGGTCGCGCGCGTCGCGCTCCACACCCGCAACGGCACCATCTTCGACCAGCTCGAGCGAGCCGAGACGGCTGCATTGCAGGCCCGCGACGCCCTGCAACAAGGGGAAAGCATTCCGGCTCGCCAGCCGTCGCCATCATTGCCTGAGCCGACGCCGGCAAGCCAGGGAGCCGATATCGCGGCCGACGGCGCCGGCCTCACCCTCTGGAACGGGTTCGGCGGCTTCGAGGGCGATGGCCGCCACTATGTGACGCGGCTGACCGGGCGCCGCACGACGCCGCAGCCCTGGATCAACGTCATCTCCAATGCTTCCTTCGGTTTCCACGTTTCGGCCGAAGGCGCGGGCTTCACCTGGAGTCGCAACAGCCGCGACTATCAGCTGACGCCTTGGTCGAACGACCCGGTGTCGAACCAGCCTGGGGAGGGCTTCTATATTTACGACCAGTTGAGCGGCAAGGCGTTCTCGCCCATGGCCGCCGTGGTGCGCGATCCCTCGATGACCTATGAGACCTGGCACGGGCAGGGGTTCTCGACCTTCCGCTCGAAGCGCGGGCCGCTGTCGATGGACCTGACGCAGGTGGTCGACCCGGTGGATCCGGTCAAGATCACCCGGCTGCGCATCCAGAATGCCGGCCCGGCGCCGGCAAGGCTGCGCGTCTATGCCTATGCCGAATGGGTGCTCGGCGGCCATCGCTCGCGCACGGCGGCGACCATCGTGCCGTCGCGGGACGCCGCGACCGGCGCCATGCTCGCGCAGAACCCCTACGGCCTCGATTTCGGCGAGCGGGTGGCTTTCCTCGCCGGCGCGGCTCCTGTCCATTCGGTGACCGCCGATCGCGCGGAGTTCATCGGCAGGCACGGCACGACCGAATATCCGCAGGCCGTGCTCGGCGGAGTCGCCCTGTCCGGCCGCGTCGAGGCCGGCGACGATCCCTGCGCGGTGATCGCCAGCGACGTCGACATTCCAGCCGGCGGCGACGTGACGCTGGTCTGGCTGCTCGGCGACGCGGCCACCACAGCCGAGGCGAGCGCCTTGGTGCAGACCCATCGCGGCAAGGATTTCGACCATCGCCTGGCCGACAACGAAAGCGTCTGGCGGGGCTTCCTCGACACCATCCAGGTCGAGACGCCGGACAAGGCGCTGAACGCCATGGTCAACCACTGGCTGCCTTACCAGAGCCTCGCCTGCCGCATCCGCGCCCGCTCGGCCTTCTACCAGGCGAGCGGCGCCTTCGGCTTCCGCGACCAGCTGCAGGACACGCTGGCCTTGCTGGCGCACGATCCGAACCTGGCGCGCGACCAGATCCTCAACGCGGCGCGCCGACAGTTCCAGGAAGGCGACGTCCAGCACTGGTGGCTGCCGCGCACCGATGCCGGCGTGCGCACCATGATCTCGGACGACGTGGTCTGGCTGGCGCACGCCACCGCCCGCTACGTCGAGGTGACGGGCGATACCGCGATCCTCAAGGAGCAGATACCCTTCATCGACGGGCAGGAACTCGGCGAGGGCGAGCACGACGCCTTCTTCACGCCCGAGATCACCAAGGCCACTGCTTCGCTCTACGACCACTGCGCGCGGGCGCTCGACCTTGCCATCAAGCGCAGCAGCCCGGCCGGCCTGCCGCTGATCCTGGGCGGCGACTGGAACGACGGCATGAACCGTGTCGGCGAGGGCGGCAAGGGCGAGAGCGTGTGGCTGGGCTGGTTCCTCTTGAAGACGCTGGGCGACTTCGCCCCCGTCGCCAAGGGACAGAGCGATGCCAAGCGGGCGCAGGCCTGGGCGAAGCACGCGGAAGTGTTGAAGCGGGCGCTGGAGAGCACTGCCTGGGATGGTCAGTGGTACCGGCGCGGCAGCTTCGACGACGGCACGCCGCTCGGCTCGCGAAGCTCCGACGAGTGCAAGATCGACTCCATCGCACAGTCCTGGAGCGTGCTCTCTGGCGAGGGCGACCCGGCGCGCTCGACCACGGCCATGGAGCAGGCGACGAAAATGCTCGTCGACGACAAGCTCAAGATCGTCAAGCTGTTCACGCCGCCCTTCTCGAACAGCGAGCAGGATCCCGGCTACATCAAGAGCTACCCGCCCGGCGTGCGCGAGAATGGCGGCCAGTACACCCATGCCGCCACCTGGTTCGTGATCGCGCTGGCCGAGATGGGCCGCACCGACGAGGCCTATCGTTGCTTCTCGATGCTGAACCCGGTCAACCACGCCTCGGACGAGGCCGCGGCCGAGCATTACCGCGTCGAGCCTTATGTGGTGGCGGCCGACATCTACGCCGGCGAAGGGAAGGGGGGGCGCGGCGGCTGGACCTGGTACACCGGCTCGGCAGGGTGGCTCTACCGGGCGGCTGTCGAGGGAATCCTGGGCATCGAGCGGCGTGGCAGGCAGATCACGTTTAGGCCGAAGCTGCCTGGACACTGGGATGGTTACGCCGCCACGCTCAAGATGTTCGACGGCGAAATCAAGGTTCGCGTCATCCGCGACAAAAAGACCAAGTCGATCTCGCTCGAACTCAATGGTTCGAAGACAAAATCTGGGTCTTTCGAACCGAAGGCCGGCGAGAAGTCCGAGGTCGTCGTCAAGATACCTGCGTAATATCAACGCTTTGGCTTACAGGCCGCGCGTCCCCTGGGATGCGCGGCCAAGTCCGGCGTTTTACTTGGCAATGACCTTCCCAACCTCACCAAGCTCCTTAGGTCCGGCTAAGCAAGCGCCTTGTGATTAAAAATGTGGCAGCGCCGGACAGGTGCCATTATTTTGCCGCAAGGCTGACATTTCACCTTTTATCTCAAACCGTTAGGTGATCACGTCAGATTTCGCACCGTCGTCATCTTTTGTTCGCTAAGTGGGAACGGAAGCGATAGACGGGCATTGTTTTGCGACGCGTTAACCGGTACGTGTCAAAAAATGCTGCGGTGCACAATTCCGGAATTGAGCACAGATAAGAGTTTGGCGGAGTAGCTGAAGTGTCACTTCTGCAAATCTACTGGCGAGCACTGGGTTATCTGGCGGCCGACAAGAAGCGCGTTGCGCTGATCTGCGGCGCCAACATTGCGCTCGCAGCGATCGCAATCCTCGAGCCGATCCTGTTGGGCCGGGTGATCGGTGCCATTTCCGAAAAAGGCGCGGTGTTTTCGACACTCGCTATCTGGGCCGCTCTCGGCGCCTTCAACGTCGTCGCCTTCGTCCTGGTGGCGCGCGGCGCCGATCGCTTCGCGCATGCCCGCCGTTCCGAAGTGCTGTGCCAGTCCTTCGAGCGCGTGATCACCATGCCGCTCGCCTGGCACCACCAGCGCGGTACATCCAATTCGCTGCATACGCTGCTGCGCGCCGTCGAGACCCTGTTCAGCCTGTGGCTCGAATTTATGCGCGTGCATCTGTCGACGGCCATCGCGCTGGTGCTGCTTGTGCCGACCGCGCTCGCCATGGACATCCGCATGTCCATCGTGCTGCTTGGCCTCGGCGTGCTTTACGTTGGCATCGGCCGTATCGTCATGCGCCGTACCAAGGCGGGGCAGACCGCCGTCGAACGCCACTACCACACCGTCTTTGCCCATGTGTCCGACAGCGTCAGCAATGTCGCCGTGCTGCAAAGCTACAACCGCATCGGCCATGAGACCGCGACGTTGAAGCGTTACGTCAAGAACCTGCTCGACGCGCAGAACCCTGTGCTCGACTGGTGGGCGATCGCCAATGCGCTGAACAAGCTTTCCTCGACCATCTCGATGATGATCGTGCTCTCGATCGGCGCCTATCTTGTCACCCGTGGCCAGCTCCGCGTCGGCGATGTCGTCGCCTTCACCGGCTTTGCCGGAATGCTGATCGCCCGTCTCGACCAGATGTCGGCCTTCACCACTCAGATCTCCGAGGCGCGCGCCAAGCTCGAGGATTTCTACCGCCTCGAGGACTCGGCCGCCGAAACCGTCGAGCCGGACGGTCTGCGCGAGTTGACCAACGTCACCGGCCATGTGCGGTTCGAAGAAGTCAGCTTTGAGTTCGCCAATTCCGGCCACGGCATCGAGGACGTGTCGTTCGAGGTGCCGGCCGGCAAGACGGTCGCCATCGTCGGCCCGACCGGCGCCGGCAAGACGACGCTCATCAACCTGTTGCAGCGCGTCTTCACGCCGGCCAGCGGCCGCATCCTGATCGATGGCATCGACACCCGCACGGTGACCCGCAAGTCGCTGCGCCACGCGATCGCCACCGTCTTCCAGGACGCCGGCCTGCTCAACCGCTCGATCGAGGACAATATCCGTGTCGGCCGCGCCGATGCGAGCAATGACGAGGTCCACGCCGCGGCCAATGCCGCCGCCGCGCAGGATTTCATCTTGTCGAAGAGCGGCGGCTACGACACCGTCGTCGGCGAGCGCGGCGGCCAGCTGTCGGGCGGCGAGCGCCAGCGCATCGCCATTGCCCGCGCGGTGCTGAAGGACGCGCCGATCCTGGTGCTCGACGAGGCGACCAGCGCGCTCGACGTCGAGACCGAGGACCGCGTCAAGGAAGCGATCGATGAGCTGCGCCGTGACCGCACCACCTTCATCATCGCCCACCGCCTCACCACGGTCCGCGACGCCGATCTGGTCGTGTTCATGGATAAGGGCAAGGTGGTCGAATATGGCGGCTTCACCGAGCTGTCGCTGCGCAACGGCCGTTTCGCCTCCCTGCTGCGCGCCGGCGGCCTGCTCAACGACGAGGAAGTCCGCCGCCTCAGCCGCCCGGTCAACGAAGCGGCGTAAGTTCTCCCTTCTCCCCTTGTGGGCTAGCGTGCGCACACATTTGCTTCGTGGTGTGGTCAAGTGTGAAGA
>NZ_JAVIJB010000062.1:0-29823 GCF_033977165.1 Mesorhizobium captivum | reverse complement strand
TGTGAGCAATTGTCTGATTGCCCCGGCCCGAACACGCCGCCTCCGGAGCCCGAACCTAAGACGGGCTGACTGAGCAGCATATATCGCGTCACATTTTGAAGGGCACCTGCCTGGCGAGTTTGCCGTGGAGGAGGGCAACCGAGCTATAAGTGATTCCCGGCGCGCATCATCGCCCGCGCCATTGCCAACTCGGTTTCAACCCTGGCGTTTTCTTCTGCGTCATGTTGTCGGCGGCGATCAGACGCCGTAACGCCCGCCGCGCTGCCAGCCGGCATCGAGCATGCAGTCGAGGATCGCTTGAAAGCCAGGCTCCGCCAGCGTGTAGCCATATCCTGTATGATGCCGCCTGCCGCTTTCTCGTCGGCCTCAACGCCGCTGATTAGGATACGGTCAGACGGAACTTCATGTCGTTCCCCTCCGCACCGCGCGCCAACAGCGGCCCGCTCGGAACTGGCACCCGTCGTCAGCATTGCGCGCCCATGCCGACTTAGTTTTGCTCATTTCCCGTATCAAGAGGTTGACTCATTGATCAATCCCGATGATGCCACCAGCCCGAAGTCGGCAAGCTCCAGTCTTCGAAGGATCTTAGGGATCAGTTCACATCTGTGCGACGACTGCGCAGACCTGCAGAGAGAGGAAATTGGACGAGCATAACCCGAAGGAAGAACCGATCGAGACCGTCTTCCGCAACGGCACGATCACCGTCGTCGGCATATTGCTGGCGTTTTCGCTGGGTTTCGTCACACATTGGGCGGCGAACCCAGTGCCGTGGCGATTTTTCGACCTGTTCCCAGTGGTCCCAATCCTGGTCGGCATAGCCTCGCAGATGCGGGCGCTATCGCTGTTGCTCGACATGAGTTCGCTGAGACGCCACGTCTACGAACGCGCCAACCGCATATTCATGGCCGGCCTCATCCTGACCGCCTGCGGCGTCGGGTTGGCAATTCTGCTTGACGTCTTCGAAGTGGCGTCGACGGTCACGCTGCCTGGAGCGTAACCAAGGCACCACCGTCAAGCGCTTTCACGCCCTGTGAGTTCATCTCAGCGCTGTTGCGACTGTTGGCCTTGATCTTATCGAGCATGTCTTCAAAATCCAAAAGCCGCAGGCCCCGTACCACGATCGGTGCGCTTCGAAGCAAGGATGTTTTTGGCATTCTTCCATCCCTACCATGTTGCCCCATTGGTTGAAACTATGCGGCTCGGCCCATCTTGACCGGCATCTCGGCGAGCAGACATTGCAACAGTTTCTTCAAAGAAATTCATAGACTCTTAGCACCCCGAAATCGCTGTGAATGGTAGGCTATCTCAACGTATCAGGCCAGCCAGAGGACTCAAATCGCGGTCCTTCCTATTCTGCGACCGCCGAACCGCACGAAATCTAGGACCAAAGGCAATAGCAAGAATAGCTTCCGTCGTGGTTGTTCCAACTCAATCACTGTCGGCTCAAAACAATTACATGCGTAGAAATAAGTAGGTATCCACGCGACCGCGCAGCGCGTTGGTTGGTGACATAAGCAACGAGATAATCGTTCGAAAGCTGCAAGATCTGCGGAGAACGCTAAATGACAAATTCAGTGCAACGAGTGTCCATTCTTTCCATGCGGCTTGATGCAGAACAATGATGACACTGGTCAGTCGCCTACGGGCGGCAGCGCATTTTGATCGCCTTCGAATCCTGGGTCTTTGCGCCCATGCGGACCTAACAGTCTGCGAGCTGGCAGACATTTTGGATCTGCGTCGCGATCGCGTTGTGCGACATGTCCGGCTACTCGCCAGGGCCGACTTTCTTTGCTGCAACGAACAGCGCCCGTGGCGCTCCTATCATCTCAAACCAGGAGACAAGCACGGTGGTCTGGTCCAATTGCTAGTCGATCTTCTGCCCCATTGCGATGGCCATCATGAACGAGACTTACAACGACTCGAAGCGATACAAAACGAGCAGCCGAAGGGGACAGCCTGCTTGATCGTGAAATAGATCGATCCAATTGGAGCGCGGCCTATGATGGACAACTCTGCCGAGCGCGCCATCGCGCAGCCCGACACTTACGGGCGCTCTTCCTTAGCTGCGGTTGATTGCTGCGTTCACGAACTGCTCCTGAGACAAGAGCGACAGGAACACACGACGCTCAAACTAATCGCTTCTGAAAACTTTGCCTCCTCGGCAGTGCTCGAAGCGACCGGGTCGATTTTCACAAACAAGTACGCCGAGGGGTACCCAGGTGCGCGCTATTATGCGGGAAACGAGATCGTCGATGAGCTTGAGAACCTCGCCATCGAGCGATTGAAGAAGCTATTTGGAAGCGAACACGCCAACGTCCAGCCCTATTCCGGCTCGCCGGCCAATCAGGCTGTCTATCGCGCACTTTTGAAGCCCGGCGACAAAGTCATGGGCTTGCCCATTCCGGAAGGGGGTCATCTGACCCATGGTTGGGCTATCAACTTTTCCGGAACAGACTACCGACGAGTCCCCTATGGGCTGCACGAAAAGACCCAGCAAATTGACTATGACCTCTTGCGCGAGACAGCTAAGCGGGAACGGCCGCGGCTCATATGGATCGGCGGAACTGCTTATCCGCGTGTCTTTGACTACGAGGCAATGGCAGAAATTGCTCGGGAGGCGAACGCCTATCTCGTGGCCGACATTGCGCACATCAGCGGCCTGATTGTGGCAGGAGCGCATCCGAATCCCGTGCGCCATTGCGACGTCGTCAGCAGCACCTCTCATAAGTCGATCCGCGGTCCCCGCGGTGGCTTCATTTTGTCGAGGAATGAGGACCGTTATCAGGCGCTCTATCATCCGAAGAGCAAATACAATCTCGCCAGGCGGATTGATCGCGCGGTCTTCCCTCACCTGCAAGGCG
The DNA here is from genome assembly GCF_033977165.1 of Mesorhizobium captivum. Lineage (NCBI taxonomy): Bacteria > Pseudomonadati > Pseudomonadota > Alphaproteobacteria > Hyphomicrobiales > Phyllobacteriaceae > Mesorhizobium > Mesorhizobium captivum. The sequence goes on along the minus strand of NZ_JAVIJB010000062.1, from coordinate 26,962 downwards.
GGCCACATATGAATGTTATCGCTGCGCTAGCAGTCGCCTTACAGGAAGCGGCGACCCCGGCATTCCGTATCTACGGCCAGCAGACCGTCAAGAACGCCAAGGCTCTGGCCCAGGCGCTGCTTGAGCGAGGTTATGACCTGGTTACCGGGGGGACCGACAATCACATGCTCATCCTTGACCTGCGCGATCGACCACTGTCGGGCAAGGCCTATGCCGAGCGATTATCAAAGGCGGGCATCATTACGAACTTTAATATGGTGCCGGGCGATCCGCGCGATCCGGCGGTTACAAGCGGAATTCGCTTGGGGTCGCCAGCGGTGACGTCAATGGGCATGCGCGAGAGGGAAATGGTGCAAATCGCTGCCTTTATTGACCTGGTCTGTCGCCAGCCGAACAATCCGGATGTTCATGCCTGCGTGCGAAAAGACGTTGCCAACCTATGCGCTGCGTTCGAGGTCCCGGGCATCACCCGCAGGTAAGTCGGGCTAAGCAAAAATGCACCATGCAAACTCCAACACCCGAAGCGAGGCATTTCATGGCTAGGCAGTTCGTTTTCTCTTCCGAATCGGTCGGCGCGGGACACCCGGATAAGCTCGCCGACAACATCTCGGACGCAATCCTCGACGCAGTCTTGCGCTTCGATCCGAAGGCGCGCGTCGCTTGTGAAGCCCTGGTGAAGACATGTGAAGCCTTGGTGAAGACAGGAACCGTCGTTCTGGCTGGCGAGATTACCAGCGATGTGACGGTCGACTACGGCCAAGTGGCCCGCGATACGATTGTTGATATTGGATACGACGATGAGGCGGTTGGCTTTGACGGCCGGCGTTGCTCCGTCATTCATGCCCTCACCGAGCAGTCACCCGACATCAGCCAAGGGGTTGACGAAGGTCGGGGACAAGATCTCGAACAGGGAGCAGGAGATCAAGGCCTCATGTTCGGCTATGCATGCCGCGAGACCGATACTTTGATGCCGTTGCCGATCCAGCTCGCCCACCGTTTGACGAAAAGACAGGCGGATGTTCGCAAGGCAGGTCATCCTAGCTGGTTGCGCCCCGACGTGAAATCCCAAGTCTCCGTTCGTTATGAGGGCTTGCGACCCGTCGCCCTGGATACCATCGTCGTGTCGACGCAACACAATGAGCAGGTCTCGCAAGAGACAGTTCGCGAGGGGGTCATTGAGGAAATAATAAAGCCGGTCCTGCCGACCGACCTGGAAACGAAAGACACCAGAATTCTGGTCAACCCAACAGGGCGGTTCGTGGTCGGGGGGCCCCGCGGCGACTGTGGCCTCACCGGACGCAAGATCATCGTCGATTCCTATGGTGGAATGGGGCGTCACGGCGGTGGCGCCTTTTCAGGCAAGGACCCATCCAAGGTTGACCGCTCGGCTGCCTATGCCGCCCGATATGTCGCGAAGAATATAGTGGCAAGCGGACTCGCGGACGTCTGCGAGGTGCAGCTTGCTTACGCGATCGGCGTGGCCAGTCCCGTTTCCGTCATGGTCAATACTTTCGGGACAGCAAGGGTCGAAGAAAGAAGGATCGAGCAGCTCATTCCTGAGTTGTTCGACCTCAAACCGAAGGGCATTATCAAGATGCTTGATCTCTTACGCCCGATTTACCGCAAGACTGCGACCTATGGTCATTTCGGTCGCGAAGAGCCCGAGTTCACCTGGGAGAGGACTGACAGAGCCGACGATTTGCGGCGCGAGGCAGGGCTCGCCGCACCTTGAAACCCGGCGCCAAAAGGACGCGCAACACCCTTCTATGACCAGACTTCGGCCGGCCGGCAAGGAAGAAAGCCGGGGTCCATTGGCGAACCAAGAAAGCCATTGACGGTGAAATGTGACCTGCTTTAAATCGACGATGCCATCGTCGAAATTATCGCGCACGACGCGGACTTCCCCGAAAGCAATGCATTAGCAAGTCGCCTCGTCGACACCCTGCGCGCCGAGCTACTGATTTGTGAGCGTCCCGATGCAGCCCGCATCTGACCTGCCTCCGTCAACCAACTACCCAGCGGTGCGGTGCACGTGACGCTTACGCTGATTTTTGCAAACCGTTTTGCTATGGCGAGTTGTCGCCGCAACACTGGCCCCCTGTCGCCTCGGGCAAGCCAACTCGCCCAAGCGCTGTTCCGACCATTTAGGAAACGGATACGTCTCATCCAAACAATCGATTTTACCAATCCAGGAGAACCCCGCATAGTCCGCTCCGGCGATGCCCCGCGTACTAACAGAATAATCAGCGCTGAATGCGCACGAAAAGCAAATTGCATGACCGCTATGTGCAATTGGTACTTTCTGCGCGGATACAAATTCGGGTGCCGACCTCGAATTTATCGGGCCGCGCCGGAGATCTATCAACCATTGGATTCGCCCTGATGACGAAAATGACTGCCTCGATGTTCCGACCTGAAGCTGGCGCAGCTTGAACGATTCGCCGGAGCAAACAAATGCAAATTCTCGATTTTAATCATATATCGCAGATCTTCGTGAACTCGCTCGAGCTGGTGGTGGTCTTCGCCACTATCTGCGCCGCGCTGGAGTTCACCTTCCCGGCCTATCGATACAGTCTTGCCTCATACGCTCGAGGCGTGCGGAATTGGCTTATTCGGCTCGGATTGGGTGCGTTTGTTTGGCACTTCTTCGCTGTTGGTCTGGCCTGGCTTGGTGTAAAGCCGCTGGTAACGATCAATTTCGCAACCTTGCTCCACTCTGACAACGCAATCGTCAGCAGTGGATTGGCGGTCCTTTCCGGGGTTTTAGTCGCGATTGCTGGCGATTTCTTTTACTATTGGATGCACCGCGCTCAGCATGCTGTTCCATTCCTCTGGCGGCTTCACGCTACGCACCATTCGATCCGCGAATTGACGGCATGGAATTGCAATCATCACATCTCTGAACCCCTCGTTTACGCAGCGCTGGTAGCACTGCCACTCGCTCTGATTCATTTTGAATCTGGCGTGGTGCCCATCGTTGCCATGACGCTGATTACGTTCCAGGCCCATCTTTCGCACTCCAGTACCCGCATCAATCTTGGGCCGCTTCGATACATCATTGGCGACAACAAATTCCACCGCATCCACCACTCGATGGAAGCGCATCACCGGCACCGAAACTATGGGTTTTTCACAACCCTTTGGGATACGGTTTTTCTAACGGCATACTGGCCAAAAAAGAATGAGTGGCCGGAGGTTGGCATGCGAAACCAGCCCGAGCCGCTGACCGTGCGGGATTACATTATGTTCCCATTTGATCGACGTCGCTGGCGTAAACCCAAGGTCGGAAATGCTGTGGAGGCCAGGGATTAGACGACTGAAGGCTTACGCCTCAATCTGACTGTCGAGGCCAGAAAGCCATCGATGGTGCATATCTGGAATATCCCACAGACGCCCGACGAGCCTCCGCCTAACAAGGACTGTTGCGCCTGAGCGGCAGCAGAGTAGGGAATTTTCCTATCGCGCTGCCGCGTTGGCGAGATTGACCGGAAATGGACGCGCCGGCGCTGCACCGTCAAGCCAGCAATTCCTCTCGGGCCTCGCGCTCTGTCTAACGGAGCAAGGGTGAGCACCTGTTATCTGCTTCACGACACGGTTAATCAACTGAGACCAGTCAGACGGCGGAGTGCAAACCGGTCAAATAGCCGTTTTGCACCGCCCTGTGGCGCGGCACCATCAGCGCGCTACCACCTCGGATCGTCTCCGGCATAGCGTTGCGTTTCGGTTGAGCGTTGTAACAGCTCCTTCCAGAAAATTCACAGAGGCTTTGCAACACCAAATCGCTAAAAATGGTAGGACTCCCAAAGGCTGTTTGAGGTCAGCGAGGTCAAGCCGGGTGCATGTATTTCCGGTCACAAAGCCGCGACCTATGAGCACTTCGGGTGCGAAGAGCCTGAGTCTACCTGGGATAGGCTGGCACTTACGGCGTGCGATGCAATGGTCGCAGCGCCGCGAGACTCGTGCCGAGTAGATTGGCATGCGGAAAGCCCATCCCAACTGATCTCGCCCGGCCGGCGTGGCAAAAAGCCGGCAGTCGTTGGAGATATCGATGCCGGAATACGACGTGCTTTGCATCGGCAATGCTATTGTCGATATCATCGCGCAGTGCGACGAGGCCTTCCTCGAAACCAACGGCATCATCAAGGGGGCGATGAACCTCATCGACACCCGGCGCGCCGAACTGCTCTACAGCCGCATGGGGCCGGCGATCGAGGCTTCCGGCGGCAGCGCCGGCAACACGGCGGCGGGCGTGGCGAGCTTTGGCGGCCGCGCCGCCTTCTTCGGCAAGGTGTCGAACGACGCGCTCGGCGACATCTACACGCACGACATCCATGCCCAGGGTGTGGCCTTCGACACCAGGCCGCTCCATGGCGAGCCGCCGACGGCGCGCTCGATGATCTTCGTCACGCCGGACGGCGAGCGTTCGATGAACACCTATCTCGGCGCCTGCATCGAACTCGGGCCGGAGGACGTCGAGGCCGACAAGGCCGCCGGCGCCAAGGTCACCTATTTCGAAGGCTATCTGTGGGATCCGCCGCGCGCCAAGGAAGCGATCCGGCAGACCGCGCGGCTCGCGCATGCCGCCGGCAGGGAAGTGTCGATGACGCTGTCGGATTCCTTCTGCGTCGACCGCTACCGCGACGAGTTCCTGGATCTGATGCGTTCGGGCACCGTCGACATCGTCTTTGCCAACAGCCACGAGATCAAATCGCTTTACCAGACCGCTTCCTTCGATGAAGCGCTCGCCGCCATCCGCAAGGATTGCAGAATAGCCGCCGTCACCCGCTCGGAAAAAGGCTCGGTGATCGTGCGCGGCGACGAGACCGTCACCATCGAGGCAACGAAGATCAAGGAGCTGGTCGACACGACCGGCGCCGGCGACCTCTACGCGGCCGGCTTCCTCTACGGCTATACGAGCGGCCGCAGCCTTCAGGACTGCGGCCATCTCGGCTCGCTGGCGGCCGGGCTGGTGATTCAGCAGATTGGCCCGCGGCCGCGCCAGAACTTGCGCCGCGAGGCCGAACAGGCAGGGCTGCTGTAGGGGCGGTCCAAGGACTAGCTTCCTTCCTCCTAGTGAAATCTGTTTAGGAAAGCGCGGGCAAATCAAAATGTCGCATGTGCATCCCGTTGAGGGCGGTTTTCCCCTTGGCGCTTCTGGTCTAGTTGCCGGAACTCGGAAACGGGTTGGCGCCACTTACCGGTGGCAGTTTCAGGTGATCTTGATATCAGTCGGCGCGCGGACGCCCACATTCGCGTACTGCAGCATGCGACTAGCCTCGCAGTTCTGCTGGCGCGCCACCCTGCCTCGCGCCCCAATCGGTCCGACCAAAGGCCCGGCTCACAACTCTTGCGCAGCCGGGCCGAACGGCCGAGCCGCCGTCTGGCACGGTTCTGCACAGCGCCCTTTGTCAATTTGGCCCTGTCACCTGCAGCGGCCAAAGTCTGGCTTCATGTAGCCAATCTCACTTACCGCGTGCCGAAACGATCGAAAAGTTCGTCCTCTACGCGACTTGGAAATCACCCCGAAAGTACAAAGTGCGTTCACATAATGACATAAACATTTCTTTATGCGATATTGACAAAAGAGCTGACTGCTGTGATTGTGTCCAAGCCATGGTTCTCCGTACGGCGCTGCCGCAGCGGAGCTAAGAGGGAAGCCGGTGAGATGCCGGCGCTGCCCCCGCAACTGTTAGAGGCGAGCCGACCCCACTCATGTCACTGAGGCGAACAGCCTCGGGAAGACGGGTAGAGGCTATGACCCCCGAGCCAGGAGACCTGCCACGGCGAACTATTGTCCACGGGCGGGGTGTCTCGGTGGCCGCTGCAGCCCGGCGTTCGTACCGGCCTACTGGCGCCTTCGTTGTCCCCCACGCCCCAACCATCGGGGTATCGCATGACTCTCTCTCAACAAATTCCTGTAGCAACGCTTGGTGTGCCGCGTATCGGTCGCAGGCGAGAATTGAAATTCGCGCTTGAAAGCTATTGGTCCGGAAAATCATGCGCTGCCGAGCTTCTCGCGACGGCAAAGGCGCTGCGTGCCGCGAGCTGGGAGGAGCAGCGCGATCGCGGTGTGTCGAAAATCCCGTCGAACGACTTCTCGCTCTACGACCATGTACTCGACACCGCCGCCATTGTCGGCGCCGTGCCGTCCCGCTACGCATGGAATGGCGGCGAGGTCCCACTCGACATCTATTTCGCCATGGCCCGCGGCAACCAAGGTCAGACGGGCAATCGCGACTCTGGTCGGGAGCCTGCGGCTAGCCCTGCCCTAACCGCGATGGAAATGACCAAATGGTTCGACACCAACTATCATTACATTGTGCCGGAACTTGACGACGATCAGGCGTTCACACTCTCGTCGACCAAACCGGTTGATTACTTCCTCGAGGCTAAAGCCTTGGGCATTCATACACGCCCGGTCATGCTTGGACCGGTCACTTTTCTCAAGCTGGCGAAGTCACCTGTCGAAGGTTTCAATCCCCTCGCGCTCCTGCCGCGACTTCTGCCCGTCTACGAGCAACTCCTGCGGAGGTTGAAATTCTCGGGAGCCGATTGGATGCAGATCGATGAACCAGCGCTTGTGCTCGACCTAAACCCGAACGAACGAGCCGCACTTGAATTTGCCTATGGGCAGCTGTCGAAGGCCGCGCCCGAGCTGAAGATCATGCTGGCTACCTATTTCGGGCCGCTGGGGGACAATCTCGAGACGGCGATATCGCTGCCTGTGGCGGGCCTGCATCTTGATCTCTCGCGTGCTCCCGAACAGTTGGAGATGGCTGGTCGGCTCGCGCCTAAGGATCTGGTATTATCGCTTGGCTTGATCAATGGCCGCAACGTCTGGCGCGCGAACCTCACTGCCATTCTCGACCGCATCAAGCCGATCGTCGCGGGCTGGCCCTTGGATCGAGTCGAGATCGCGCCTTCGTGCTCGATGCTGCATGTGCCGATAGACTTGCGTATGGAGACGGTACTGGATGCGAACATCAGGTCCTGGCTCGCGTTCGCGGCCCAGAAGACCGACGAACTGGTCATCCTGGCTCGGGCCTTGTCCCAAGGTAGAGATGCCGTGGCTGGTGAGTTGAAAGCCTCTGACGAGGCTGCCGCGACTCGCGCAACATCCACGAAGGTCCATGACCCGCTCGTTGAAGGGCGGATCGCCGACATCAACGGTGCTATGAAGCAACGAAAGAGCGCATTTGCCGAGCGTTCCAGGGTCCAGGCCCGCACGCTCGGCCTGCCGCCGTTCCCGACGACGACCATTGGATCCTTTCCGCAGACGCCTCAGGTGCGCAAGGCGCGTTCCGCTCACGCGAAGGGCCAGCTCAGCTATGTCGATTACGAAACCTTTCTGAAGAAGGAGATCGAGGCTGCGATTCGCTTGCAGGAGGAGATCGGGCTGGACGTGCTGGTGCATGGGGAGTTCGAACGAAACGACATGGTACAGCATTTCGGCGAGCAACTTTCCGGCTTCGCCTTCACCGAACATGCCTGGGTGCAGAGTTATGGGTCGCGCTACGTGCGTCCCCCCATCATCTTCGGCGACGTATCGCGCGCCAATCCGATGACGGTGCGCTGGTGGCAATTCGCCCAGTCGCTTACGCAAAAGCCTGTCAAGGGAATGCTTACAGGCCCAGTGACCATTCTCAATTGGTCTTTTGTTCGCGACGACGTACCCCGCTCCGAGGTCTGCCGCCAGATCGCGCTCGCTATTCGCGATGAAGTGACGGACCTCGAAAGATCCGGCGCAAGGATGATCCAGATCGACGAGGCCGCGTTTCGCGAAGGCTTGCCGCTGCGCAAGTGCGACTGGAAGGTCTATCTTGACTGGTCGGTCGAATGCTTCCGGATCGCTTCAACAGGTGTAAAGGACTCGACTCAGATCCATACCCACATGTGCTATTCGGAGTTCAACGAGATCATCGACGCGATCGCTGAGCTGGACGCGGATGTAATTTCGATTGAGACATCTCGCTCGGCAATGGAACTGTTGGACGTCTTTACGAGCTCTAAATATCCGAACGAAATCGGTCCCGGAGTCTATGACATCCACTCACCGCGCGTTCCTGAAGTCGCCGAGATTTCGGCCCTCCTCATGCTTGCTCGCGAGCGCTTGTCTGATGGTCAACTTTGGGTAAACCCCGACTGCGGCCTCAAAACTCGCAAATGGGAGGAAGTCCGCCCTGCCCTCATTAACATGGTTGCGGCAGCATGCGCGCTGCGGGAGAAACAGCAGGCCGAGCTCGCGCGACTCCTGTGACCCGCAAACGCGCGAGCAGCAGCGGCCGCGGACGGGTGCCTTTGCCCGACACATTTGCCTGGCAAGCTGGCATCAAAGCCGTTCGGGAGAAAAGTTCTGATCGCGTTGTGGAAGCATGTTCATCATGGTGCTTGCCGTGAGGCGCTGTCATGAGCCATTCTTTTCCATCCATTGGATTTGTAGCAGCCGCTGATCCTGGGCGAACCAACCTTCGAACGCGCGACGCTCCAACGTGGGGCGCTTCATTCCGTGTTCACTGTTACCAATTTTTGAACCGATGTTCAGCCGATGGCCGGCGACGGCACCACAACCGCGAAGGACCAAGGCGGTAGCTGCCGGCAGGAACCCGATGGACCTCAAGCGCGGCATCGACCTCGCCGTCAGCGAAGTCGTCGCGGCGCTCGGCAAGGCTGCTAAGAAGATCACGACCTCCGAGGGAAGTCGCCCAGGTCGGCACGATTTGGGCCAATGGCGACGAGTCGGTCGGCGCCATGATCGCCGAAGCGATGCAGAAGGTCGGCAACGAGGGCGTCATCACCGTCGAAGAAGCCAAGACCGCTGAGACCGAGCTGGAGGTCGTCGAGGCATGCAATTCGACCGCGGTTATTTCTCGCCCTATTTCGTCACGAGCCGTATGTGCTGATCCACGAGAAGAAGCTCAGCAATCTGTAGGCACTTCTTTCGGTGCTTGAGGCCGTCGTGCGTCGTGCAGTCAGGCAAGCCGTTGCTGATACGCGGCTGTAGAAGGCATTGTTGCGGGAGGCGGCGTGGCTTTGCTGCGGGCTTCGCTGGCCATTACCGTCACGGGCGCCAATGCCGAGCAAAACGCGGGCGTGGCAATAGTGCGTCGTGCGCTGCAGGCTCCGGCCCGCCAGATCGCTTCGAATGCAGGCGCCGAAGCTTCGATCGTCGCCGGCAAGATCCTCGATAACAGGGGAGGCGACGTTTGGCTTCAACGCCCAGACTGGCGAGCATGATGACATGATCGGCATGGGCATTGTCTATCGATGAAAGTCGTTCGCGCGGCTCTCCAGGACGCGACCTCGGTCGCCGGCCTGCTCGTCACCACCGGAGCCATGATCGCCGAAGCTCCGAAGAAGGAGCGGCGGCATGCCGGGCGGTATGCCCGGCGGCGGCATGGCAGCGATGCCGCCCTCTTCCGCGCATTATAACTTTCATGGCGAGCAAAGTAGGGATCGAGCAAACCGGCAATCTCGACATGATTAGTGGCACCTCCGGCATATGCTGGAGGGTGGCGACCTGATAAAGCGAACGTGAGGTCCGCTCGCGTTGGACGGCGAAGTCACTCAGGATCGCCGGGCGGTTTTTTACGATTCCGCATCACGGGCGTCAAAAAATCAACGCCAATGTCCATAGGCGCGCCACGCCATGGCCGCTCGCGGCGGTCTCCAGGCGCGCGGGCGCCAAATACAGCGGCAATCCGACTTCACGGATGTTTTTCAGTGATCGCGAATACCGTTTCTTCGGTCTGATGCGCGCTGGGCGCCGGCGAGTCACGCGCCTGGCTGAATTCGATGGGGTCGCCCACAATATCGATAGAGCAATAAGATATATCCACCTGGCCGCGGACCCTGATATGCATCTCGTCGAAATCCAGGTGTCGGTGACGATGCGCTTTGTCACTTGAAGGCTGGGACCGCAGCTATGAGCGCGTCGCAATCATTCGACGGTGACTGATTTTGCGAGGTTGCGCGGCTGGTCGACATCTGTGCCCATGAAGACCGCCGTGTGGTAGGCAAGAAGCTGCAGGGGCAGTGAGAATATCATCGGCGCGATAATCTCGTCTACAGCTGGCAGCACGATCGTGTGCATCGTGTCGAGCTTCGATGCGGTTGCTCCTTTTTCATCGGTGATGAGGATAATCCGCCCTCCACGGGCGGCCACTTCCTCCATATTGGAGACGGTCTTGTTGAAAAAGCGATCAAATGGCGCGACGACGATCACCGGCATGTTCTTGTCTATCAATGCGATCGGACCATGCTTCAATTCACCCGCCGCATAGCCCTCGGCGTGGATGTACGAAATCTCCTTGAGCTTGAGCGCACCTTCCATCGCCAATGGGAAACTGGTGCCACGGCCGAGATACAGGACGTCGTGATACTTGGATAAATCGCGCGCCAGGAATTCGATCTTAGGTTGGATGCTGTTCAGGACCTGGCCCATAATGCGCGGCATTTCGGCAAGGCTCCTGACGAGCGCCTGCACCTCGTTTTCGGTTACCGTCCCGCGGGCCCGGGCGGCGCTGATGACGAGTGCGGCAAGAACGGCAAGCTGGCAGGTGAAGGCCTTGGTGGAGGCGACGCCGATCTCCGGGCCGGCAAGGCTCGGGAAGACCGCGTCGGCCTCTCGAGCGATGGTTGATTCGGCGGCATTGACGATGGCGCCAATTGTCAGTCCAAGCTCCTTGGAGTATCTCAGCGAGGCCAGCGTATCGGCGGTTTCGCCAGATTGCGAAATGAAAAGAGCAGCAGACTGGGGCGACAACGGGATCTCGCGGTAGCGAAATTCGGACGCAACGTCGATTTCGACTGGCAGGCGAGCATAGCGCTCGAACCAGTATTTTCCGATCAGTCCGGCGAGGTAGGCGGTGCCGCAGGCAGAGATCGCCAGGGTCGGAATGCTGGCAAAATCGAAGCTAGGAACCGGATCGGCGCGATTCTCTATCAAGCTGACATAATGGGCGAGCACATGGCCGATGGCCTCGGGCTGCTCGTAGATTTCCTTCTCCATGAAGTGGCGATGTTTGCCCTTGTTGGCCAGATAAGCCGCGGCCATGGAGGTCTGACGCGGACGCTCTACGGGGTAGCCGTCGAAATCGAAGATATCGGCACCCCCCTTGCCAATAACAGCCCAGTCACCGTCGACGAGATAGGTGACTTCATTCGTGAAGGGGGCAAGCGCGATCGCGTCGGATCCCAGAAACATCTCGCCGTCGCCGTGGCCGATTGCCAGCGGTGGTCCATTGCGCGCCGCCATAATGCTCGACGGATCATCCTCGAAGAGGATGGCGAGCGCGTAGGCGCCCTTGACGCGTTTTAACATGGCATGCATTGCTTCGCCCCGTCCCATGCCGTCCTGGCGGTGTCTTGCCAGCAGATGCGCGACGACCTCCGTGTCGGTGTCGGTCTGGAACTCGGCTCCCGCCGCCGTCAATTCCTCCTTCAGCTCGGCAAAATTCTCGATGATGCCGTTATGAACGACGGCCACACCGTCGGTAAAGTGCGGATGCGCGTTGCCTTCCGTCGGCGCCCCGTGGGTTGCCCAACGCGTGTGGGCGATGCCGATCGTGCCGTTCAGCGGCTCTGCCTTCAGTCTCGTCTCGAGATTGACGAGCTTGCCCTCAGCGCGCCTGCGCTGCAAGGCGCCCTCGGTGATCGTTGCAACGCCGGCGGAATCATAGCCGCGATATTCCAGACGCCTCAACGCGTCGACCAACCGCTCCGACACGGGCTGTTGCCCAACGATACCAACAATCCCGCACATGGCGTCTCCGAATACTTCCGACAGCCTCAGTCGACGCACCAATCACGACGAGGATACCCAACGCGCTGCAATTCAGGATCCTCTAATACGATTTTATTAGGACGGTAAAATTGATTGTTGGAATAGCAATCATCCACCCGATAAATGGACCAAAGATGCGCGACGACATTCCAACAGAGCCTTTCGATGCTGCATATGCCGATTGACGTGGACATCGAGACGGCACTCGAGGCGGGTGTGAAGTCGTGGTTCGCCTTCGCGGCGCAAAAGACCGACGAGCTGGTCGTGCTCGCCCTTGCCTTGGCCGAAGGCCGGGACGAGGTCGCCGCTGGTGTCTATGACATTCACTCGCCGGGGATTCCAGAAGCGGCCGAGATTTCCAACCTCGTCATGCTTGCGCGCCATCGATTGTTGGATGGCCAACTGTGGGGTGAATCCCGACTGTGGTCATGGGAGGAGGTCCGCCCTGCTCTGATGAACATGATGGCTGCGGCACGCGCAATTCGGGAAAAAGCGGAGACGGCGTAGGGCTCGGTGACACTCGCCGGCGGTGAGCGGCGACGCCACACACCGGTCAATCTTGGGATCCAGCGCACCCAAGGCAATCAAGCTGCCGGTGGCGAAACGCCTCGACACTTTGGCTTGGCTGAGCGCGTCGAAGTCACCTACAGGTTCGAAGATGCTCGCCGAACGCCGCCACATCAACGTTGTTCAAGTCGGCGCCGTGCTCCGCCATAACATGGCCGAGATGAGCTGCCGCGCGCAGATATCGCACTGCGGTCGCGGGGCTATAGCCCTGCCGTTTGAGCGCCGCTGCGAAACCGTCGCGCTCCGCAGACGCCCCTCCTTAAGTCGCTTCTGCGCAGAGCTGCGGCGCGAGCCACCGCTGGCGTAGGGCAACTCCCCGAGCTTTTCACCCACCCGAATGGGTCACCTACTTCAGGAAAGCAGATTATACGTCTGACCAAATGCAGAACTCTCTAGCAAGCGGCGAAATCGATCATGATGCTCATCTCTCACTGTGGCGATCTTAGGTGAGGGGCCTCGCTCGTCATCCTGAAGCCGCGCGAAAACGTCGGCTTCAAGCGAGCACCTTTCGATGTCACCCGCGAATTGGTTGTAAGTGATGCTGAACCCGGTGGGTTTGTTTGGCCGGGAGAACGCCCTCGCCTGATCCAGCAGAACTTCGAATGCGGGCGTAGCGCGCCGGTCCAGCCGGGATGCGGGCCGATTCATTCTGCTGCTCTCAGTTGCCCCGTCACAGCGCGCGCGATTGCTGCTTTTCAAACGTGGAAAGCTCATCCTTCTCAAAGCTGTATCCGGCGGCCCTCAATTCGACCCGATGACGACCACGCTTCCGGCAACGATACCAAAGCAAAATTCGCATCCGTCCGTCGACCGCACAAGTGAGACGATAGCAGCTCTTCCCGATTGCATCGAATGGGAGGCCAGCATTTCGACATGCCTGGAATTAGGCCCCATCACCTGCGTTGGCGCCGTTCAACAGGCCATTGGCGCGCATGGAGTGCCACGTGTTCGCCTGGATTCAGCTCGGGCGCCTTCGACGTCCAGAATGCCGTAGGTCGGCGTGCGAGCTTCGATACTCATTCGGTGGTGGATGCCGAACGGCTCCATTCGTAAGTCACGCCCGCATCCGCTGGCCTTTCGGGTCATACATCGGTTTGAGCGAGGCTTCCGCGGCATAGCACTCGCCGGCTATCTCAATCTCGTATGAAGAGGAGAGCAGAGCTGTCTCGTTTTCGTCCTTGCACGGTATATAGCCAAGGCCGAGAGCTCCACCGAGCGTGTGCCCGTAGTCTCCGGAAGTGATTATTCCGGCGATCCGACCGTCTCGGAAAACGACTTCGTTCTTATGAAGTAGAGGGGCAGGATCTTTAAGGCGGAACTGAACCAACCGACGATCGAGTCCCGCCTCAAGTTTTCTCAGCACCGCATCCCGGCCAATATATCCAGGCTTTGCCGTCTTGACAGCGAAGCCCAGCCCTGTTTCGAGCACGTGATCCCCGCTGCCAACATCATCGGGGATGTGCCGACGTGCCTTCTCCATGCGGCACGAGCCGATGGCATGGAGCCCACACAGCTTGAGTCCGACATCGGCGCCCGCCGCCTCGATTATTTCGAAGACATGAGCGGCTTGGGCAGTCGGAATATAGATCTCCCAGCCCAGCTCGCCGACACAGGTCACTCTATGGGCCCGCGCCAGACACATGCCGATCTCAATCTCCTGCCAGGTGCCGTAAGGGTTGTTCTCGTTGGAGAAGTCATTCGGACTCACTCTGCCGAGCAGTTCGCGCGAATTCGGTCCCATCACTGCCAGGATGCTTTCTGACGCCGACATATCGGTGATAACGATGAACTCGTCGCCTAGATGTCGCCTAAGCCAAGAGAGATTGGGTTGTAATGTGAAGGCCGACACCACCAGCAGGAAAGCTGTCTCCGTGAGACGACTCACGATCAAATCGCTCTCGATCCCGCCTCGCTCGTTCAGCATTTGCGTATAGACGATCCGGCCAACCGGCACGTCGACATCATTGGAGCAAAGCCGCTGGAGGAAGGTGGTAGCGTCTCGGCCCTCCACTCGGATTTTTCCGAATGAAGTCAAGTCAGAAACAGCAACCCGCTCACGAACCGCCATATGCTCGTCGCGCTGATTATCAAACCAGTTTTGGCGATACCAGGAGTATCGGTATTCACGCTCCTGGCCCTCCTTGGCAAACCAGTTGGCTCGCTCCCAGCCCACCATCTCGCCGAACACCGCCCCGCGTGCCTTGAGATGTTCATGAATTGGCGATCGTCGAATGCCGCGCGCTGTTGTCATCTGACGAGCGGGGAAGTGGTCGGCAAAGGAAAGTGCCACTATCTCCGAAACCCGCTCTCTCAAGTACGAACGGTTTTTCTGTAAGGGCTCCATCCGACGGATGTCCACGCCCGCCAAGTCGAAGGGTGGCTGATCGTCATTCATCCACTGTGCCAGCGCTAAGCCTGCCCCCCCTGAGGCAGCTATTCCTGTACTATTGTAACCACATGCTACCCAATAGCCCCTAACGTCAGGAGCTTCACCCAAGTGATATTGGTCGTCTGGAGTGAAGCTTTCAGGCCCGTTAAAGAAGGTACGAATACCGGCTGAGGCCAGAATCGGACATCGCTTCATAGCCTTCTCGATAATAGGTTCGAAATGCCCAAAGTCCTCGGGCAACTCATCAAAGCAGAAGCTTTCCGGAATGCCGTCCATGCCCCACGGTTTGGCCTCTGGCTCGACCGCCCCGAAGAGAATTCTTCCTGCGTCTTCTTTGTAGTACGTATGTTCGTCAAGAAGCCGCAGGACCGGCAGTCGAGTTAGTCCATCTATCGGTTCTGTAACCATGTAGAAATGTTCGCACGCATGCAATGGAACCGCGACGCCGCTTCGAGCGCCGAATTCCCGTGCCCACATGCCGGCACAGTTTACGACGTGTTCCGTTTCAATCAGCCCTCGCTGGCCCTCCTTCTCCCAGGTTACGTTGCATACCCGGCCATTCCTCGCCTGAACAGCGGCTACCTTCACTCCTTCAAAGATTGCTGCGCCACGCTGACGTGCGCCTTTGGCCAGCGCCATTGCGACGTTGGCCGGATCACATTGTCCATCATCAGGGAAATGAAGCGCTGCAGTGACGTCAGACACATCGATGTGAGGGTACATTCCCTCGAGTTCTCGCACAGAGATCTTTCGGGCCTGCACGCCGTAGGCGGCCGCGAGAGAGAGTTGCCTGTATAGCTCGTGCTTGCGCTCCTGGGTAAGCGCGATAGACAGTGAGCCGACGCGGCGAAGTCCGGTTGAAATCCCCGTCTCTTCCTCCAGGCTCGAGTAGAGTTGCATTGAGTACTTGGTCAATTTTGTCATGTCGCTTGACCCGCGAAGCTCCCTGAGTAATCCGGCGGCGTGCCAGGTCGTCCCGCACGTAAGTTGCCTCCGCTCGAGCAGGATCACGTCCGTCCATCCCAGCTTCACCAAATGATATGCGACGGAGCACCCCGAAATGCCGCCTCCGATTATTACAGCTCGCGCTTTGGAAGGCAGCGGCTTCATTTCGGATACCGCAACCCGGAAAATTCGACTCTCATTGTAAGCTCCGGTTCAGTGTCTTTTCGGCATCCTCGCTAGAGCCAGGGGAGAGCGCCCACCAGAAGCTCCAGATCAATGGTGAGCCCTCGCTTGACCACAAGCCCACCAACAGATCGCTATCCCTTGTTGCCCTCGCGAAGAGTGCCCGGTCAGAGCCGCATGGTGGCTGACGGGCGACGTTGTTCATCCTTGACATCTTCGTGGTCTGCGAGGTGTGCCCCAGTCCAGCATTTAGACCGCGGCCGCTCGGTGCCAGGACTGAGGTACTCTTGGCCGTACATGTTTCCGATATCGGCGCGAAGCAGCGACTTGTTTCCGATATCGGCGCGAAGCAGCGACTTGCCATTTCCTCTGATCGTGAATCACAGCGCTGGCGGGCCGCCAGCCCCGTCCGCGCCTCCCCGCTCGAACGGTAGACGAGGCCCCGGTCGGCAAGCCCCACTGCTCCCACCGCTCCAGCGTCGGTTTGACAAATTTGCGACGCCTGGAAGCTGTGGTGATCTGCCGCCTCGCCCGTGGGAACTTCGAAGCGCCAGATTGGGTTGAGTGAACACGCGGCTATCGCAAAGACCAAGCGTGCCCCCCGTCTGGACGTCCAAGACACCGAGGCAATCCCCCCGGTGCGGCAAGCCCGTGTTCTGCTCCGTTCCGCTGGTGATCGAGGATGAAGGCCAAGTTGCCCCCATTTCGTTGCTGATGATGGTGGCGCGCGCTGGAGCGCCAGCACAACTACATGCTTTTCATCCAACTCAGGCTTTCTTCGGCGAAGGGCTAGAAAGCGGTTGCTGTCGGATTCACGTTCGTGCCCAAGAAGTTTCCTGTACTGTCTAGCTATGGCCAAGCTCACGATGTTTGAGGTGGCGGCGTTATTCGATGCCCATTGGAGGGCAAACGCACATTCTTGCGTCGGGGGAACGCTCAGTGTCGCGGGGGCGAACGCATGTTCGGCGAGCGTGCTCATAGGATGGGTCCATGCGGGGGCGGTGCTTTGGCAGATCGACAGCACGTGTCATGCCAACCGAGAAAAATCATGTCAGAACAACGAGTCACTCTGATAGGACTTGTGTCTCATGTCCGACATCGTCAGAGAGCCGACGACTGTGCCACTTTAATCGCCTGATCGGTCTCCTGTGCGAGCCCGCAGGAACATCCTGCAAACTGAAGCAGTAAAACTCACAGCGAGCTCGGTTGGCGCAGCTCTTCGCTCAGCGACGCTTCACGTACCGGGCTCTAAATGGCAATCCCTTGGCTAATGATCTGAACGACGAGCCGACGCTAGATGGTAAGCGCCCGGTGACGACCGCCTTCCGTGGCGGGGATCGGATCGGATAGGGGTCGGGCTCTGGACGCTGAAGATAGTGTTCACGAGCGGGGCTTAATGGACACGATCACGACGGATGGCCGGCGCCTCATGTCCGTGCCCGGTGTGGAACCCATCACCGCGCTCGCCTTTCGTGCCACGGTCGATCAGCCTGACCGCTTTCGCCGATCGAGGGATGTCGGAGCGCATTTGGGTCTGGCCCCGGCACGCTATCAATCTGGTGAGACGGACATTCAGGGCAAGGTAAGCCGATGCGGTGACGAGGTCGCCCGCACGGCCCTCTATGAGGCGGCTCATTCGCTGCTTGTGCTCAGCAAGAAATGGTCGAGCCTCAGAGCGTGGGGTATAAACGTCACCAAGCGGCGCGGTATGGCCCGAGCCCGAGTTGCTGTTGCCCGCAAGCTCGCTGTCATCCTGCATCGCATGTGGAGCGATGCGACAGAATTCCGCTTTGGCAAGGCACCCGGCTCCGTATCGGCCACGAAATAGGCACAACGGACCAACGAACGAGGAGTTGATTCCGCCCGAAAGGGCGTAGCCGGATCGTTCCCGTGGGACGATGGGCAAGGCGATCTCGTTAGCAGGCACGATCCTGGGACGAAATCTCCTAAGGTCGTTCAATAGATTGAGACGCCTCGCTCTACTGACCCCATCATGCGGCGGCCTAACGTCGACCGCGAAGAGAAGCGAGTGACTCGCGGAGCGACATGGTCCGGAAAATTATCAGCAGGAGCTTGACCTCAACGCCCCCAATCAGAGAAGCCTGCTAGTGCCGCACCGAGGCCGCGTCGCCGCACGCGCCGCGGGGAACAATTTCAACCCTATCGGCAATTCCTCTGGTCTCAGGCCCTCTAGCGCCGCGCGAACCCTGTCGGCGCATTCTCGGATTTGTTCAATGGACATTTGCCTGGCTAACTGCGGCTTTGCCTGCCAAGAAAGTCTCTGATGTTCTTGAACGTTTCGGGGGCGTGGATCGCGGCTTCAAGATGTTGGCGCAGGTCTGGATCGCTTTCGCACATTGCCAGCATATTCCGCAGAAGAAACTCAGCCAACTCACCCGATCTGCCGGTGAACTGGCCGTCCAAGTATGCCGCCGTCGCCACCTCGAGGTCGTTCAATAGGTTTCGGAACGCCGCCTCCCAGTCTGGTGAGAGATCGCCTCAACACGGCTGCGGACGCCCTAGTGTAAAGAGGCCAGATCAGCTGCAGAAACCGATATTCGATCCAACTTGATCTGCTTGAAAACAGACATTCCGTCAAAAGGTGATGATGACAAAACGGCGGGCCGTAGCCCGCCGCCTATCAATAAATTACTAGCACTCAGGCAGCGCCAGCAGATTGTCGTTGTAGGTACCGTCAGCATGGGTACGGACGTACTTACCATTCGGCCCGTTGACCACAGCGACGTTTGCCCGCTTCCCGCCGACCAACGTATAAAAGGTGTTGGTCCCAGCCTCGATCCATTGGATCACCTGAGATCTAGTCCACTTCCCCGTGGAGTTGCCGAGGTGGGTGATACCCTCGTGCTTATTTTCACGAGGGACTTTGTTGATGCAAGTAACCTGCACGTCTGCCATTGCAATTGCTCCTTTCGAGCGCTTTCCGGAGCAATTGGGAATGGCAGGGCTTGGGAGGACGTCTGACCATTTCGTAGCTCCTATGGCTTGCCAAATAAGCCTCAGGACGCTAGGTGCCGACCTGCTAGGGAGCGGACTCGCGGTCTTTGTTCGTCCACTCGGCGCCACATAACCGCGGGTACGCAACAGACAGAGGCAGACGGCGAATCAGTAGCCGTCTGCCTCTTTTTTACGCAGAAATTGGTTTTCAGTAAACTGCCAGTAACGTTTATTAACAATATTGGCTTCGACCAAATTAGTCAGCAAAGCTGAGTCATTTGCTTTGCCGTGCGCCAAAGCAAGGTCATATCAGTATTAGCTCTCACTAATATTAATAGAACCTTCGTGGCTTAGAACCAACCTAAGGAAAATCCAATGACCACACAACCTGCCGCGGCCGGATCGCTGCCGCATGCCTTCGGTCGCGCATTGATGGCGACGGATTTGGAACGCTTCATAGTCAGCCTCGAAGCATCCACAACAAAATTCAACAACGCCTTTAACAAAGCCAATCAGACGGCCAGAAAACAGCTTGGCGATATCCAGATGCAATTTAAGGAGACTAACAAGAAGCTCAGCGAGGGTTTGTCCTTCAGTGGCTCCTCGGTTGGCGGCTTACAGGGTGGAATTGACAGCCTGAAGACTGGCGCGGCAGGCTTTGCCGGCGCCTTGACGCCGCAGCGTTCACCTTGTCGATGGCGACCGACATCTGGGCGATAGCGTCGTCGAACTGCCGCTCGATGTCGCGACGCTTCTGCGCAGGTCCGCAGTCACGACAGCATCGATTTCGTCAGTCTGGCGATCAGCCAGGTCTGCGGCCATGCGCTTAAGCTCGTGGGCGGCGGCTTTTTGACGACTTCCGCTTTGACATCCTTCTCCTTGAACTGAGGCAGATCTACCTTGATCTCAATACCCGTGCTTGAGGCCTCGGGGAGATCGAGTTGTCAGCCGCAGCCCCATTGGTCTCGACCCGATGGCCGTAGGCTTCGACCGCTGTCTTGAACTCGGAGCGTCAAAATGCGTGTTGGGCGCCCTGGTCTCTATCGGCGGAAGCTCCGGATGGGGTTTTGCAAGCGCGTCTGCGGCGTTCTCGGTGATGTAGCCGGCGTCGCGCGCGGCCTCGAAATAGATAGAGAGTGGAAACCGCCTGTGAAAAGAGAGGTCGCGCTCGATGCCGAGGCCAAGTCGGCCCGTGACGCTTTTCAATTCCGCAAGGCTGACGCTGCCGAGATCGGAAAGCCGAGGCCGAGATCCCAAAGGCCGAACAGCGTGTCGCCGTCCGGATCGAGTTGACTCATAAGCCAGGTCCCCGGCCCGGTCGGATCGAATGTGTCAGCACCGGAACATGGTCGGTTTCGGTGTCGGCCGCGCCGTCTGCGCGGGCCGTTTTGCAGATCCTGGCGTTGCATCACAGTAGCCCGCGATCCATCTCACCTGCGCGAGTCTGCCGTCAATTCATTAAAAAGGGCGCCCGGGGACAGGGCGCCCCTTCTCATCGACGAAATGCTCGGACTGGAGGTCCGTGATCAAACAATTCGCCGATAGCCAAGTTGTAGGCTCGCAGTTACCCGCTTCGAACGCGGGGTACGAGCCGTCCAATGCTTAGAATGAGCGCTGGAACCGAACAAAACCGCCTACGCTGTTCTTCTTGTCAGTACCGGTCCAGTTCAAGGCCGGAGCAGGAGAACCAGCACCGAATTCGTCGAAGCGGCCTGCATGCAGGTAGTCGACTTCGGTCGTGATCGTGAAGCCGGGAACGATATCGTAAACGATATTCGCCGCAACACCGAGGTTCTTCCACTCATCATAGGAAACCTGGGCATTGAACGAGGTCTTCTCGTTGAACTTGTAGGTGCCGCCACCCCATACCGCCCAGTTGCCGCCCCACTGCTTGTAGATGCCGCGACCGCGGCCCGGGATCGCCCAGGTCGGATCCGACAGGTTGTCGTCCGTGCCATAGCCGGCCATCGCGAACAGCGAAACTGCCTCACTAACATTGACGTCGAGACGGATCTTGCCGGCCACTTCCTCGTAGTTGCTGTCATAGGCGATGACGCCGGTGATAGCGCCCCAGCCCTGCGTGTACTTCACGCCGCCGACGACGTGCGGCACGTAGCTGTCGATGGTGCCCTTGACGCCCGAGCCTTCTTCAAGCGAGACCACGGCCGAAAAGCCGTTGCCAGCGTCGAAGTAGTATTGGATCACATTGGTGTTTAAATCGCCGTAGGGCACCAGCGTGTCGTTGAGAACGTTACCGGCATATCCAATAAAGCTTTCGAAAGCCGTGTCGGTCTTGCCAATACGGAGACCGCCGAGCTGAATCCAGGCGTGCTTTAGATTGACGGCCTTGTTCGCCGCGGGATTGGGAGCGGTACCAAAGTCGCCAAAGCCAATGCCGAAGTCGAAGCGGGTCTCGGTGTAGGTCTTCAACGTGCCCAGTTCGGTTTCTTGGCCCGTCCAGGTCCTCAGCGCGAAGCGGGCGTTCTTGTACCAGGTCTGATTGCGGCTACCGTCCTTATGATCTGCGTTGGTCGTACCGTCGTACGAGCCGACGTCGCCGAAGCCGATGTCGTAGCGGATATAACCGCCGATGCGTAGGCAGGTTTCGGTGCCCGGGATGTAGAAGTAGCCCGCGCCATACACGTCGCAGATCTTGACGTATTCAGCCGGTTCCGGCTCGGCGACGACGACGGCGTCGGCGGCGCGAGCACCGGAAACTGCGATCAGGGCCGCAGCTGAGCCGAGAAGAAGGCTCTTGATGTTCATACTTGATCTCCTTGAATGATTTGAAAAAGGGCGAGGACGTCGATGACGGTCCTGCTCCCTGTCCCCACGATCGAAAAAGATGCGCATCGCGAAGCATCCTTCCCGGTTCGAACGCTATTCACCGGCCGGAATAGCGCAAGGTCAAATTCCTGTCTCAGGCTATAAGCATCAGTATTAGTTGTATTTTTGTCACTATATTGACGTTATTACCTGTACAAATTGAACAACTATACATTTGTACAAACCGCACAATTGGTACATTGACTGATTTCGTCCGCAACAAATGTGCGCGAACAGCCGCCGACGCCGACGAATCGTCAGATAGATCCGATCAGAGAAATAGCCTGGGCGGCCGATGCAACAGCTTCTGTGTTCATACCTTCCCTGAGCAATTCGACAGGGACGCGACCCTTGAGAAGAGGCGACGGGCTGATCAGCCAGAGCCAAGCCAATCTCGGATCGGAGATCGAGGAGAGGACCTCCCGGATTCCAGGCACAGGCCTGCTGTCGACGAACTGAGCCAGGGGAAATACATGCTTGCGAGAGCCTCTGCGAAAGGCGACCACATCATTGTGCCGCTGCCACCAATGCAGTGTTGATCGCGGTATTCCAAAACGTCTCTCGAGATGGGTTGAGCCTGCAACTGGCCCGGCCCACTCAGCAATGCGGGCGCCTTCTCTCGAAAGATCTTTCAGAACCGGATGCCCGAGCGGATGGTCGGCTAGCCGGGGTCGCGAAGCGATCTCACGGGCCTGAGCGTGTAGCCGTCGCGTTGCTTCGGCCTCAAGACTGCCAAGCAGTTCGGCGGCCACGGCGGTCAATTCGTGGGGGAGGAGAACCCGAAGGCCGCCAGCAGGACTGTCACTTCGCTTGGCCTCATCGCATTGAGCAAGAATGCGTTGCACCTCCCTCATGACAAAGCTTGAAAGCTCGCTCTGGCGCTTGTCATCCGCAAGATAACTCGACCCCGACATTGTGGCTTTCCTAATAGCATTCCCTCAGCAAGCCGCCGAAAGAGCGTTGAAGACACGAAGCTTGGAGGACGGCGATGTGTTGCAACCTGGCAGCCGGCACGCGGCTTCAACTTGCCTCTCAACGAAAAGGAGAGAACATCGACGGACGACCTTCCTTGCCTCCATGACCGAAACAAATGCACATCGCAGTGCATCCGTCCCATGGTGACAGCTATGGGTGAGGTCAATTTTTGCAAGTTCAAAGTGTATCTTGTAGTCATATATGATTTAGATGTTGCTTTTATGCAACTCAATGATCGTTTTACTTGTACAATGGAACGAATTTGGCATTTATACGAAGTGCCTTTTAAGTTCGCATTTAGTAACGAATACATACTTCACCGTTGCCACGTTTCGCATTGGCGGAGACTCGGAACCGCCTTTCACAATGAGGGTTGAAAGACCGTTCTCGGGACGCCTCATTTTGCAAGACCGCTCGATCCACGGATCCGAAGGGAGACCAGGTTGTCCGGGCCTCAGCCGACTATCTGCTGCGGAGTTCCACGCGCCGGGTCCTCGTCACTGCCGACCATGCCCAGGTTGGATGTTAGAAGGTGATCCTTGCCGAAGCCCAGCAATTTGCGAGCGTTCGTTGCAGCTTTCCTGCGTTTTCCTCGGAATACTCCGAGCAGGACCGCCTTGCCGCAGAAGTTAGAGCGTAGCTCGCTATGGCATGAACGCAGATATGACTTTCGCCGCGCCGCTCGTCTCGATGTTGTTGGTACTGGACACCGGCGTGGATGGCTGGGCCGACAATGCCAGCGCTGACGAAATAGGCGATCTCATTCTCAGCCTCGACCCGACCCTGGAACTGGCCCGCGCCGCAATGCTCTTCACAGCCTTATCGGCCTCAGATCGATGCGACGGCCGGCTGCAATGAACTGTTCGCCGGCTGAGCCCCCCGGACTTTCCTACGCGGCCGCACAGTCAACAGAGACTACGCCCGATCGCACAGGTGATCGCGAAATTATCCAGCCCGACTTTGACGCACTATTTTCCGTACGAACGTCCTCGGCGACGATGGTTGCCAGCCAAACCCGTCGAGCGCACGAAGAACGAAGGTCAGGCGCCGTGTCTTTCAGCGGCCGACAGGCTGCCCGCGCCAGGGAGCGACACGGATGGCCAAGATCGCCTAGACTAAGCTGCCGAAGAAAAGCGGGACTCCGTCAAGAGCAGCGCGCGGGCTCCCGCCCGCCGAGCGATTGGCCGCACGACGAACGCGGACACGACCACTGGTCCGGGCGCTGCGGACGACAGCTCATGTCAAGATAGCGCGCCGTCCAGCACGTCGGATAGTTCGATATCAGCGTGGGCTTGTCAGGTTGCGGCGGGAGCGAGAGGTAGGCGGAGGCGTGAGATCATATAGACCAGGGCGCCACGGAAGTCGAGCTCATCCACGCCTTCCGAAAGCTGTTCCAAAAAATCTTTCGAAGACAGATTGCATTCTGCCGTTGTCAGAAACTTGCTTGGGTTTTTCGGCAACTTGCGTGCCGTGGACCAAGTTCAGGTGCTCGGCATCACGAGTGTTTCTTATGGAGCATATTGTTGTTCCCACAGCCATTCATTGGCGCAATGCGGAGGAGTACAACGCTTCAGAAATAGGCCCTGCCGGCGGGGAGGTGCGCCGGCAGGGCTCGCGGCGCAACGTCCGCGGTCAAATGGGAGGACCGGACAACAGCCGCGACAAGGTCGTTTCGCTCGCAAAGGTTAAACGGCGCCTTCGGCCTTCAAGGCGCGGTACGTCGTGTCAACGGACCTAGCCGTCGCATCGGCGATGATGTCGACTTCGTTCCGGGTAATGATCAGCGGTGGGGCAAAGCCGAGCGTATCGCTGTGGGGCATTGCCCGGCCAATGACACCATTGTCAAGCAGAGCAGCGGCGGCCCGCACGCCAACCTGCAGCGCGGGTTCGAACGGAATGCGCGCTTTGGGATCGTGCATCAGCTCGACGCCGGACAGGATGCCAACGCCGCGAACTTCCCCGACGATGGGATGTCCCTCCAGTTCGGCCTTCATGCGGGAAAGCCAATAGGGCCCGACATCCTGGACATGCTCCAGGATGTTTCTTTCCTTGAGGACCTGGATGTTCGCAAGTGCGGCCGCCGCGCAAAGCGTATGCCCGGAATACGTCCAGCCGTGGCCAAGAGCTCCATGTTTTTCGGTTCCTTCTTCCAGCACCGACCAGACGCGGTCGCCGATGATCGAACCGGAGATGGGGAGGTAAGCGGAACTCACGCCCTTGGCGATGGTGACGAAATCCGGACGCATGCCATAGAGGTGAGAGCCGAATTTCTCGCCGGTCCGCGCGAAGCCGCAAACCACTTCATCGGCGATCAGAAGGATATCGTATCTGTCCAGGACTTCTTGAATGGCCGTCCAGTACCCCTTTGGGGGTGGAACGATGCCGCCGGTTCCAAGTGCTGGTTCTCCGATAAAGGCTGCAACCGTCTCCGGGCCCTCGGCAAGGATGAGGGCTTCAAGTTCGTCGGCGCAGCGTTTGGAGAAGGCCTCTTCCGTTTCGCCCTCATGCGCCTGACGATAGTAGTGGGGCGTCGTGGTATGGCGCACCAGGTTCAAAGGCAAGTCGAAGAACTTATGGAAGAATGGAAGACCTGTAAGGCTACCGGTGACCAGCCCGGATCCATGATAGCCGCGATGTCGCGAGATGATCTTCTTCTTTTCGGGACGACCGAGGATGTTGTTGTAGTACCAGACAAGCTTGATGTTGGTCTCGTTGGCGTCGGAACCGGACAGGCCGAAATACACCCTTTGCATGTTCTGCCCGAAATATTCGACCACGGCCTCCGCCAATCGGGCAACGGGCTGCGTGCCTTGGCTGGCATAGACATGGGCAAAGGGCAGGTCATGCGCTTGCTTCGCAATGGCGTCAGCGATCTCCGTGCATCCATATCCCATGTTGACGCAGTAGAGTCCACCGAAGCCGTCGAGGCTCTTTCGGCCTTCGGTATCCCAGATGTAGACGCCTTCCGCTCCGGCCATGATCCGGTTTGGCGTCTCACCGCGGCTGTGTTTTGCCAAATGTGTGGACGGATGAAATACGTAGGTCCGATCCTTTTCCTGGACCTGCTTGGTTCCCAGATTGGTCAGGCTCATTGTGGCTCTCCCCTTGATCGCGCGGCGGAGAACACAACGTCACCCGCTCGTCGAGGCTGACTATACCGGGGGATACACCTCACGTTCCACGGCAATGCCCGTCCGCGGCCGACGAATTCAGGGAAGTTGCATCAATCTCCGTGGAAAACGTGGCTCTGGCAACTCAGCGCTCTTGTGGTGCGGACAAGGGTATCGGCGAATTGGATTTTACGGATTTCGTCACGATCAGGCTATAGTATTGGTCGATCCCGAGGCCTGCCTGCAGCAGTCCCTCCATGAAGCCCTGGTAAGCAGCCATCGAAGGGGCTGCAACGCGAATCAGGTAATCGACCCTGCCCCCGATTGCCCAGCAGTCTAAAATCTCGGGGATACTTTGCACTGCGGTCTCAAAGTGGCGTTGGTCCTCGAGGCGGTGACGATCCAGCACCACCTCGACCATCACGAACATCACGCCTCCCGTGAGAGATGGACTGAGCCGAGCGTAATAGCCTTCTATAATGCCTGCTGTTTCGAGAACGCGGAGCCGCTCCGAGCAGGCCGAGGCCGACAGATGAACGCGTTTCGCCAGCTCGCTTTTCGAGATCCGACCATCTGCCTGGAGCTCCGACAGAATTCGGAGGTCCCAGGCGTCCAAGCGCACAGTGTTGTTTTTTGACTTCATGGCTTTGCCGGGCTGACCATGACTCTACGTTTAGGCTGCTTTTTGATCTGCGCCAATTGCACCCATGGTCCCGACATATCAGTCCAGCGTTGCGAACTTCGCAAGCGATGCAGGCGTGCGTGCATGCGCACCAAACGAAGCGGAGCCTCTCGAAATCGCGGGTGAGCACAATCGCCTGGCAGGAATATTCAAACGCCGATGTTGCGTGCCGTGCTATCGGCAGCCATGCGCTTGCGCCACTCAACCGGCCCGGAAGTGTGAACTGAGTTTCCCTCGACATCGACAGCCATAATCACAGGCATGTCCTAGACCTCGAATTCATAAATGGCTTCCATGCCGAGGTCTTCGAAGGCTACGAGCCGCGCCGCCTTGGTCGATTTTGATATCAAGTACGCTGCGCCACCGACCGCGATGAGATAGGGCGTCTGGTGCCTGACGATCGATGCAATGGCGGTTGGCTCCCTCTCCGCTTTGCCTACCATCGCGAAAAGGCCGGTGTACGGCAATTTTTCCGTAAACCCGGACCGCAGCGACGGCCGGAGAGCGCTCATCTTTGGGGTTGACGGCAAGCACAACGGAACGGGTAA